>JAAYSW010000139.1 GCA_012523875.1 Clostridiales bacterium | reverse complement strand
GAAATAATAGTTTGTGTTATAACTCTTGTATTAGGTTACCTAGCAGTTAATCGTATTACTAAGATTAGTTAGAATTTGAATTTAATTTATTATTGTTTTATAACCTCATAGCGAATGGGATTACCTTTTATCAGTTTAACTGTAACACAGGTTTTCATGTTCGCTATTTTTATTATAAACAATAAAGCTATAAAATTAGAATATATCATTTGTTGTTGAAATATGTATTAGAAATATGTTATAATATTACTAAAGGTAATTGAATTTTAGTAAAGAAATTGTTGAGGTGTATAATTGAGAATAATCGGTATTGATCCGGGATATGCCATAGTCGGATTTGGTGTTGTAGATTATGATGGTAGTAGATTTACTCCAGTCGAATATGGAGCAATCTTTACAGAAGCTAATACACCATTCCATCTTAGGTTGAAAAGCATTTATGATGATATGGAATTTATTTTAGATAAATATAAACCAGAACGATTTGCAATTGAAAAATTATTTTTTACAACAAATCAAAAGACGGGAATTGATGTTGCACAAGCAAGGGGCATACTTCTTCTTTCAGCTGTTTCAAGAGGGCTATCTGTTTTTGAATACACACCATTGCAGGTAAAACAAGCTGTTGTAGGATATGGAAGAGCGGAAAAGAATCAAGTTATGGATATGACCAAAAGAATTTTGAATTTGCAACAAATGCCAAAGCCAGATGACGCAGCAGATGCATTAGCTATTGCAATATGTGATGCTCATTGTTCGAATTCAAATAGAGTTAATTGTGGATGTAGGTGATTTTATGAACTATGCACAGTTGTTTAATTATATTGTAGGGGATAAAAAGATTGTTATTAAATCGGCTGTTTCTAAGAGGATTACAGAATTAGAGATTCCAAGCGAGGTTTCTGGTATTCCAGTTAAGGAAATATCAAATGATGCTTTCAGCAGATGCAAACAACTGAGGAGAGTGATTATTCCTGATACAGTCGAAATAGTTGGCGATGGTGCATTTAATGAATGTACTGATTTAATCTATGTAAAGCTTCCTAGCAATTTAGAAAGGATTAACGATAATGTCTTTAGTAATTGCCGTAATCTAGATGAGGTTGTTATTCCTGATTCAGTTATAGAGATAGGATATGAAGCTTTTTATGGCTGTATTTCTCTTAGGGATTTATTTGTTCCAAGTGGAGTTGAGCAAATTAAAGATAGAGCCTTTGCGGATTGCATAAGGCTATCGAATGCTGTTTTTCTATTTGGGGACTGTAGCATTGGATTTAGGGCGTTTTATCGTTGTAGGAGTTTAAAATCAGTAACAATGAGATACGAATATACTAAGTTAGATTTTTATTCACATTCTGAACTTGCAGGTGTGAGGGAAATTAAAGTCAGAATCTATGATAATGATGGAGAGTATATAGAGCATAGGGTTTTCGTGCCAACTGATGAATTGAAAACAGAGGGATATAATGCTATTCATCGTGAGTATTGTCAATTATTTAAAAGTGGTTTTACTTGGAAGGGCTATGATGAGGTTTATTCCTTTTTAGAGGATATGGAAAAAAGAATTGATGTTTCAGCATATAGACTTATATGTAGGGATGGTCTTACTGAAGAAATGGAAAAGGAATACTACTCATTTTTGAAGAAGAATTCAAAAGTTGCAATAAATCAATTTTTAGATTATAATGATATAGCTGGACTTGAGGTTATGGCTGATACTGGCATTATAAATAGATTTAATATAGGTAGAACTATAAGGCTTGCTGATAAGATGGGAAGAGATAAATGCAAGGAGTTTTTAACTCGATATAAAAAGATAAGATTATAATGTTTATTTGAAATTATGGAGGCAATTTTAAAATGATTTATAGCATAAGGGGTGAACTAATTGCTAAAGAACCATCTTTAGTAGTTATTGAGTGTTCTGGGGTTGGATATGCTTGTAGGACTACTCTAGCAACTCTTTCACAGATTGGTAATATTAATGAGGAAGTTAGGGTATATACGTATCTGAATGTTCGGGAAGACTCGATGGAGCTATTCGGGTTCTATACTCTCGATGAATTAAATTGTTTTAAGATGTTAACCACTGTCTCAGGGGTTGGACCTAAATCAGCACTTTCAATACTTTCAGATATAAGTGTTGAAAGGTTCGCCCTTATCGTTGCATCAGGTGATAGCAAGGCTTTAACGAAGATTAAAGGAATAGGCCCAAAGATTGCACAGCGAATTATATTGGAGTTAAAAGATAAGGTAGCCAAGGAAGGTTTAGCCTCTACAGGGGAAGCTGATTTTGACCCCATCTTTAGTAATTCTAATACTGGGGAGGCAATGTCCGCATTGGTGGTATTAGGATATTCGCAATCCGATGTTGCTCCAATAATTGCTAAGTTGAATCCAAATCTCTCCACATCAGAAATGATTAAAGAGGCATTGAAATTAATTGGTAAGAAGATGCAGTAGAAAACAAAATTACACGATAGATTTAACATATAAAATATATTCTGGGGGGATTTTTTTGATAGAAACAGGTGGAATGGAACTTGAAAATAGAATGACAACACCTGAATATACAACTAATGATGATGAGATTGATTATTCACTAAGACCGAAAACCTTACAGGAGTATATTGGTCAGGATAAGGTTAAGGAGAATTTAGCAATATATATAGAGGCGGCTAGACGCAGGGAGGAACCACTCGACCATGTGCTTTTATATGGTCCTCCTGGGCTTGGAAAAACTACTCTTGCTGGTATAATTGCGAGTGAAATGGGTGTAAACCTACGCATAACATCAGGACCTGCAATAGAAAAACCAGGAGATTTAGCAGCTCTACTTACAAATCTTACTGAAAATGATGTATTATTTATTGATGAAATTCATAGACTTTCACGAGCAATAGAAGAGATATTATACCCAGCACTTGAGGATAATGCATTAGATATAATGATTGGTAAGGGGCCTTCCGCTCGCTCTATAAGAATTGATTTACCCAAGTTTACACTTGTTGGGGCAACCACAAGAGCAGGACAGCTTACAACCCCGTTGAGGGATAGATTTGGTGTGTTGTTAAGATTAGAGCTTTATAATCACGACCAGTTATGTGATATAGTTAGAAGAAGCAGTATGATTTTGGGGATACCTTGCGATCCAGAGGGGGCTATGGAACTTGCTATGCGTGCGAGAGGAACTCCTAGGATTGCCAATAGATTATTGAAACGTGTTCGTGATTTCGCTGATGTAATGGGTAATGGTACAATTACAAAAGAAATTGCACACATAGCTTTAGATAGGCTTGAGATTGATAGCTTAGGATTGGATAGTCTTGATAAGAGAGTACTTAATATGATTATAAAAGGATACAATGGTGGTCCAGTTGGAATAGAAACACTTGCTGCGGCTATTGGTGAGGAGGGTATCACCATAGAGGATGTATGTGAGCCATTCCTTATGCAGTTGGGTTTTTTATCAAGAACACCACGAGGACGCTGCGTAACAAGACTTGCATATGAGCATTTAGGGTTAGTTCCGAAAGAATGTGATGATGAACAATTGCGTTTTTGATTGGGAGTTTTAGTATTATTATTCAAAAAGGAGACAATATAAGATGGGAAGATTGTTTGGAACAGACGGTGTAAGAGGAGTAGCAATTACAGAATTAACTTGTGAGCTTGCAATGCAAATAGGCAGAGCAGCAGCATTAGTACTTACTAAACAGATGAGCCATAAGCCAACGATTTATATTGGCAAGGATACAAGGATTTCCTCTGATATATTAGAATCAGCCCTTATAGCAGGGATTTGCTCGGTTGGAGCGAATGCAGAAATACTTGGCATTGTGCCAACCCCTGCAGTTGCAGCCCTTGTGAGAAAAAATTGTGCTGATGCGGGGGTTATGATTTCGGCATCACATAATAGTATGGAGTTCAATGGTATAAAGTTATTTTCTTCGACAGGATATAAGCTTTCAGATGAAATTGAGGAGGAAATTGAGAGGCTTATTTTAGATAACCCAGAAGAAATTACTCTTGCCTCAGATGAGAAGGTAGGAAGAATTTCTTACTATAAGGATGCACAATGGGATTATATACGATATATTATGAAGGCATGCTCTACTGCAGATTTAAAAGGCATAAGGGTTGCACTTGATTGTGCTAATGGTAGTGCTTCGGTGACCGCTGAAAAGCTTTTTGCTGGTATGGGAGCAAGTTGCTATATGTTAAATGCAAACCCTAATGGGATAAATATAAATGATAAATGTGGGTCAACACATATGGGTGAACTCATCAAGTTTGTAAGAGAAAATAAATGCCATGTCGGTATTGCATTTGATGGTGATGCTGATAGATGCCTTGCCGTCGATGAAAATGGGGAGATTATAGATGGTGATAAGTTGATTGCAATATGTGCTAAATCATATAAAGATAATGGTAAACTAAAAAATGATACGGCAGTAGTTACTGTTATGACTAACATTGGCTTCTCATATTTTGCAAAGGATAATGATATAAATATTGTAACATCAAAGGTTGGGGATAGATATGTGCTTGAAAAGATGATTGAGGGCGGATATAATATCGGTGGTGAGCAAAGTGGGCATATAATTTTCCTTGATGATGCTACAACAGGTGATGGTCAACTTTCAGGTCTAAAGGTATTAGAAATTCTAGCGAAATCGGGTAAGAGAATGTCGGAGCTTGCCATGATAATGGAAAGTTTTCCACAAGTAATGATAAATGTTAAAATTGGTGCAAATGGTAAGGAAGTGTGGAAAAACGATAGTGGTATTACAGACCTAATTGAAAAACACGAAAAGACACTTGGTGATAAAGGAAGAATATTAGTAAGGGAAAGTGGAACAGAGCCGTTGATTAGGGTAATGATAGAGGGCAGAAATTTTGAACTCATTAATGCAATGGCGGTAGAGATTTCTGATAAAATAAGAGAGAGATTTGGTGCATAAGATACTTCTTGGAAACTTATGGTAACAGGTCGGAGGTATAAGCATGGGCAATATAATAAAAACAGATGATATCCATTTTTATTATGAAAATGAGTATTCAGTAGAAGAAGGGGTGGAATCCCCTGTAAAAGAAATTTTAAAGGGGATAAATTTAGATATAAATAAAGGTGAATTTGTTGCTGTATTGGGGCATAATGGATCGGGCAAATCCACCTTTGCAAAACACCTTAATGCAATATTATTGCCCAAAAAAGGAACAGTCTATATTGGGGATATTGATACGAAACTTGAGGATAGACATTTTGATATAAGGCAACGTGTAGGTATGGTCTTTCAAAACCCCGATAACCAAATCGTTGCAACGGTGGTTGAGGAAGATGTTGCTTTTGCATTGGAAAACCTGGGGGTTGAGCCAAAGGAAATGCGTAATCGTGTTGATGACGCATTAAAAGCGGTAGATATGTATGAATATAGAGAACACGCACCGCACCAGCTTTCTGGTGGACAGAAGCAACGAGTTGCCATAGCGGGTGTAATTGCTATGCGTCCTGAATGCATTGTACTTGATGAGCCGACTGCAATGCTTGACCCAAAGGGTAGGCAGGAGGTTTTAAAAACTATAAGGATGCTTAATAAGAATTTTGGCATAACGATTGTTGCTATAACACATTATATGGATGAAGCTGCGGAGGCAGATAGGGTTGTTGTTATGGATGAGGGTGAAGTTATTCTTGATGATATACCGAAAGAGGTATTTTCACACGTAGAACTGCTCAAATCAGTAGGGCTTGATGTGCCGCAGGTAACTGAACTTATTTATGAGCTTAATAAGTATGGTTTGAATATTGATAAACAGATAATAACAGAAGATGAGTGTGTTGAGGCACTCATGAAAATCTTGGCATAAATGAGGTATTCACTTGGGAATTATAAAAACTGAGAATTTAACCTACACATATAGCGTAGGAACTCCATTTGAGAAAAAAGCGATTGATAATATCAATCTTGAAATAGAAGAGGGTGAACTTGTAGGTATTATTGGACATACGGGTTCTGGTAAATCAACCCTAATTCAACATTTTAACGGATTATTAAAACCAACAAGCGGTAGGATTTTGATTGAAGGTGAGGATATATGGAAAAGCAAGGCAAGTACTCGCCAGGCGAGATTTACAGTGGGTTTGGTTTTTCAATATCCTGAATATCAAATTTTTGAGGAAACTGTATACAGAGATATTGCCTTTGGTCCTAAAAACATGGGGTTAACCGAAGATGAAATTGATTATAGAGTTAGGAATACGGCAACAGCAGTCGGAATTAGCGAGGAATTGCTCCAGAGATCTCCTTTTGAGTTATCTGGAGGTCAAAAGCGTAGAGTAGCAATTGCAGGTGTAATGGCTATGGAGCCAAAAATACTTATACTAGATGAGCCTACAGCGGGTCTTGATCCAAAGGGGAGAGAGAAAATACTTAACCTTATTAAAGAGCATCACAAAAAAACAGGATGTACAGTATTAATTGTTTCCCATAGCATGGAGGATATAGCTAGGTATGCAAATAAAATACTTGTGATGAATAAATCAAAGGTGTTTTGCTATGGAAAAACTGCTGAAGTCTTTAAGAGAGCTAATGAAATATCTGAAATGGGCTTGACTGTACCACAGATTACAAGGGTAATTAATGAGCTTAAAAACAGGGGCATAAATATTGAAGATGAGATTTACACCGTAAAATATGCGAAGGAAATATTTTTGAAATACCTATCTGAAAAGGAGGGTGGAGCTTATGATTAAGGACATAACACTTGGTCAGTACTTTCCTGGAAATAGTGTTGTTCATAGGCTTGACCCACGATTTAAGATTATTATTACAATGATTTATATTGCAATGCTCTTTATTTCAAGCAGTATATTCGGATTATTCGTCGGTGGTCTATTTGCTTTTCTAGCATTAATTTTATCTAAAATTCCGTTTAAGTTAATACTAAAAAGTCTAAAGCCTTTAATACCGATTTTATTGTTTACATCATTATTTAATTTATTCTTTATTAGTGGTGGCGATGTCTATATAGAATGGGCATTTATTAGGGTAACAGAAGATGGTGTTAATATGACACTTTATATGGCAATACGCATTATTTTCTTGATTATTGGTTCATCACTTTTAACGTATACAACCTCACCAATAACACTAACAGATGCTATTGAATATTTGTTATCACCACTTAAAAAGATAAAAATGCCTGTGCATGAATTTGCTATGATGATGACAATTGCACTAAGGTTTATTCCCACTCTTATAGAGGAAACGGATAAGATAATGTCTGCACAAAAGGCGAGGGGTGCAGATTTTGAAAGTGGAAAAGTTATGCAAAGGATTAAAGCATTAATACCGATACTAATTCCATTATTTGTATCAGCTTTTAGACGAGCAGAGGATTTAGCACTTGCTATGACTTGTCGTTGTTATCATGGGGGAGAGGGAAGAACACGTCTTAATCAGCTTAAATCCGGTACAAAGGATTATATGGCAACAGCAATTACAATAATGTTTTTATTATCTATTATTATATTGAATATATTTGTGTAAAGATTCGTGGATAGAGGTTTAAAGATTTGAGAAACTTAAAAGTTATAATGGCTTATAGGGGTACTAATTATCATGGATTCCAAAGACAAAAAAACGTAATTACTATTCAAGAGCTAGTTGAAAATCAACTTTCAAATATTTTTAATGAAGACGTGGAAATGGTTGGTTGCTCTAGAACGGATGCAGGAGTCCATGCAAATGAATACTGCTTTTCTGTTATGACAAATAGCAATATACCAGCGAGAAATTTTGTTAGGGGGCTAAATAGTAAGCTCCCTGAAGATATTTCCATACTAAAATGTGAAGAAGCACCACTGGATTTTCATGCAAGGTTTTCATGTAGAGCCAAGGAGTATATTTATAAAATTCACAATAGTGAAAGTAAAAATCCCTTTGCTACTGATTTAGAATATCATTATAAACGTCCGATGGATATTGAACTTATAAGAAAAGCTTCACAGAATTTTGTGGGAACACATGATTTTAAAAGTTTTTGTTCAATAGATTCGGATAAAATTAACACAATAAGAACAATACATAGATTTCATATAGAAGTTAATGGTGATTCAATAATTATGCTTGTAAAAGGTGATGGTTTTCTGTATAATATGATTAGGATTATAGTTGGAACGCTCTTATGGGTTAATGAAGGAAAAATTAAGGAAGATGAGCTTGCTGATATAATCAAAGCGAAGAATAGGATTTATGCAGGAAAAACTGCACAGGCACATGGACTGTATTTAAATAGGGTATATTATGACGAAATTTAATTTTAATTTGCGTAAAGGGAAAGTTAAATATTTAAATCAGAATAGTATCGGATCAAACGAGGAGTATCATAATGGAAGAAAAAGTTAGGGATATAGCTCTCATGCGACGCCGTAGGAAAAGACGACAGAAGATACTAAAGATGATATCATTTTTAGTTATAATAGCTATAGGTATCAACTTATATGTAAATAGAGATAGATGGATTCCAAAGCTTGAGGGAATAGGAACAAAATATCATAGCATTTCACAGAGTAAAAAATCTAAATCATCTGGTAATTTCCCACTGATTATTTCTGATGGTGTTAATTACAGTGTGGGGGATATAGATAAAAGTTTTGCAATTTTGAGTGATGCATATCTTCATATATACTCTGTTGATGGTGAATTGATTGACACAAGGCAACACGCTTATAATAGTGCAATTATAGAAACTGTTGGGAAAAAGGCTATAGTTTATGAGCATGGTGGGAATAGCTTTAGAGTCGAAAGTAAGCATAAAACTGTTTATGAAAAAGAGATAGCAGAAAATATTTTATTTGCTAGAATTAGTAATGATGGGGTTGTTGCAATTGTTAGTAGTTCAGGTACATATGTTTGTATGCTCACAGTTTATGATGCTTCGGGAAAGGAAATTTATCGTGTCCAAAGTATCGAAAGGATTTTTGATTTATCTTTTACAAATGATAGCAAGGGCTGTATTACAGTGACAATCGACGTGGATAAGGGGAGAATGGTTTCAAAGGTTAATAAGCTTTCGTTTAACTCTGGGACAACAAAATGGGTTAGCGAGCAGTTTGATTCATTTGCCATTAAATCATTCTATACCAGTGAGGGTGGGGTATTTATTTTTGGAGATACCAAATGTGCGTATTATGATAATAATGGTCAGAAAATTTCTGAATATATTTATAAGGATAAATTAATTGGTTATGACTTTGATGATGGAAAAGTAGCAATGATATTTAACAATGAACAAAAGAGAAAAAATACTTTAGTTACAATTAAAGGTCCAAATGCAGATGCTATCGAGATTAGCATTGATGAGCAATTGAAACTTGTTGATGTTGAGGGAGAATCTGTATATGTAATGACAAAAGTAGATATGAAAACATATAATTTTAATGGCAAACAAACAAAATCTAAAGACATTTCTGATACCTATGATAGATTTTATAAGATGGGTGATTATTTCTTCTTGTTAGGATATGACAGAATAGATAGATTAGACGCAAGATATTAAAACATAAGGTGGTTTAAAAATGGGAAGTAGTTTCTGGTGGTTTTATGATGCGATAATAATCACACTTATATTTGGCCTTATATATAGGAATGCAAAAAAAGGTTTTGTTAAATCGATTATGTTAATTGCTACATATGCAATTGCAGTTTCATTATCATTACCGATAAGCAGCCTAATAAGCAACAAGATTTATGACAGACATATTAGGGAAAAGAGTATCGAAGCTGTTGAGTCAACTGTTACAAACTTCCGGATTGAAAGAGAAATAAAGAACATTATCGACCAAAGTAATTTTGGTGTAGAAATCAGCGAACAGGAGATAAATGAGATACTCAGTAGCACAAGCGATTTAACAGCTGATGAACAGATTATGGGGTTGATACGAGCTAAGGCTGGACAGGGGATTACTAGAGATAATGGATTTAAGGATAGCCTTGAAAACAATATAAGCAATCGTATTACAAGTAGATTAGGTGATGAGATACCTAGTTTTGTAGCAAGGAGTGTTGCTGAAACTACAACTAAAAATAAAGAATTATTTTCAGATACAGTGAAGGTTCTTGCTAGTTCCCCTAGTGAATCAGCAAACTTTATTGAGGCAAATTATTTAAAACCAGTAACAGTAAATGTTATACGGATTGTTGTTTTTTTGATTTTATTTACTATTTGTAGTGTGGTGCTTAGTATAGTTTTAGTGAGGCTAGATAAGATAGCTACATCAGCTGGAGTAAGTAAATATGATGGATTATTAGGAGGCATAATTGGCTTCGTTGAAGCTATGATATTTATAATTTTAGTTGTGTTTTTAGTTAAGCTTTTGATTACAATCAGTGATGGTACTTTGGTATTTTTCAATAATGATACAATTGAAAGGACAAAAATTTTCAGACTGTTCTACAACTTAAAAATAATGGGGTACAGCTATCCCGTTTAAACTATGAATTAAGAAATATCCTGTGATTTACACATACAGAAGATTATCTTCTGTAATCTTTAAAATGGAGGAATTAAAATGATATTATGCAGTAGATGCAAAAAAAGACCAGCAGTTGTTTTTATTACAGCAGTACAAGGTGAAGAAAAGAAAAATGAAGGACTTTGTATGATTTGTGCAAGGGACTTAAATATCCCTCAGGTTGCTGATTATATGAGCCAAATGGGCATTACAGATGATGATATAGAGCAAATGTCTGAGCAGTTGATGGATATTGAGGATGGAGATGGCTTTGAATTTGGCGGTTCAAATACATTACCACCATTTATTCAAAATATGCTTGGTGGATTAGAGAAGAATTTTGGTAAGGATGAAAATTCTAATCCTGATGACTTTAAAAATGATTATATAAAGAAAGATAAAAAACAGGATAAAACTAAGCCTAAGAATAATGCACCAAAAGAAAAGCAGTTTAAATTCTTGGATAATTATTGCACGAATTTAAGCCAAAGGGCTAGGGAAGATAAGCTTGATAATGTAATAGGAAGGGATAAGGAAATATCAAGAGTTGTACAGATTTTATCCCGTAGAACAAAAAACAACCCCTGCCTTATCGGTGAACCAGGAGTCGGTAAAACGGCGATTGCGGAGGGGATTGCACAGCGAATTGAATCTGAAGATGTTCCGTTTAACTTAATAAATAAGAAAATATATTTACTTGATTTGACTGCACTTGTTGCAGGAACTCAGTTTAGGGGGCAGTTTGAGAGTAGAGTTAAAGGTTTAATTAATGAGGTTAAATCCGAGGGGAATATTATACTATTCATTGATGAGGTACATAATCTTATAGGAACGGGCGATTCTGAAGGTTCAATGAATGCAGCAAACATTTTAAAGCCTGCATTATCAAGGGGAGAGATACAGGTAATTGGTGCAACCACTTTCGTTGAATATCGTAAGTTTATTGAAAAGGATAGTGCCCTTGAAAGACGTTTTCAACCTGTTGTTGTTAATGAATCAACAATTGAGGATGCAGTTGATGTGTTAAAGGGGATTAAACGCTATTATGAGGATTACCATAAAGTTAAGATTAGTGACGAACTGATAAGAATGTGTGTAGTTTTATCTGAAAGATATATTAATGACCGCTTCCTTCCTGATAAAGCAATTGATCTTTTAGATGAAAGCTGTGCCTGCACTAATATAAGAAGCCCTGAAATTGCTGAATATGAGCAGGCAACTAGGAAACTTGAAACCCTTGAAGAAATGGAGAAGGTTATAGAGGAGCAGGAAGAACCTGACTACAAATCACTTGCAGAAATAAAGGCTGATATAATTAGAGTAAAAAACACTATTGAAGAGCTAGAGCCAAAGGTTAAAAATATTAAGGTTACAGAAAATGATTTGGCGAAGGTTATTGAACTTTGGACTGGTATTCCTGCAAATAAGATAGCAGAAACAGAATTTGTTAAAATAGCGAACTTAGAGGATAAGCTTAAAGAGAGAGTGATTGGACAGGACGAAGCAATCGAGTTATTATCAAATGCAATAAAACGCACAAGGGTACAACTTTCAATGCGTCGCCGTCCTGCATCATTTATTTTCGTTGGCCCCACAGGAGTAGGTAAAACAGAACTTGTAAAGGTGCTTGCAACAGAGTTATTTGACTCAACAGACCCTCTAATTCGATTAGATATGTCGGAGTTTATGGAAAAACACGCAGTATCAAGAATTATAGGTTCACCACCTGGATATGTTGGTTATGATGAGGCAGGGCAGCTTACAGAAAAGGTTAGAAGAAGACCATATTCCGTAATTTTATTTGATGAGATTGAAAAAGCACATCCAGATGTAATGAATATTCTTTTACAAATTTTAGATGAGGGTAGAATTACAGACGCACAGGGAAGAAATGTAAGCTTTGAAAATACTGTGATTGTAATGACATCAAATGCTGGTTCAACTGATAAGAGTGTTGGTGTAGGATTTAATAGGACTATTGACGAAATTTCATCCGATAAAGCGATGAAAGGGCTATCAGATTTCCTAAGACCTGAATTTTTGAGTAGGGTGGATGAAGTTGTAGTGTTTAACCCATTATCTAAGGAAAGCTACGCAAAAATTGCAGCATTGATGATTGATGAAATGAAGGAGCCATTAGCAGAGAAGGATATAAAAATAAGCTATGATGATAAGGCACTTACAAGGATTGCTGATAAATCCTATGATAAAAAGTTTGGAGCAAGAGATATTAGGAGAGTAATTCGTAAGGAAGTTGAAGATAAGGTTGCTAAGATTATTTTGGATAAGATGGGTGAAATATCTGAAATACTAATAACAGCTGATGAGGAAGAATTAGTTGTTACAGCGAAATAATAAGAATAAGGGAATACTGATATTAAGCAAAAGTTGTTTATATCAGTATCCCCATTTTATTTCATTATGTAATCCTCAAAATTATCGCTACATTTTATTGTATCATCTTGCAACACCCAAATTGCTTCAGTATCTGGAATATCGTTAATATATCTAAATCCCTCCTCAAAAGGCATATTATAAACAATGGTAGAAAGTGAATCGGCTTTTGCTGAATCCTCACATATTATGGTGACAGATTTAAAGTTTTCTGCTGGCATTAGGGTTTTGGGGTCAATTACATGACCATATCTTTTACCATCAACTATATAATATCTTTGATAATCACCACTTGTTACAAGTGATTTATTATCCAAAAGGGTTGTATAAATTATCTTCTTAGAATGCTCCTTGTTTGGATTTTGTATTCCTACATTCCAAGGTTCACCATTTCTATATTTGCTACCAATTGCACGGACATTTCCCCCAACGCTAACAAGAGCTGAGGTAACGCCCTTTTTAATTGCAAGTTGGCAAACACGTTCTGTGGCAAATCCTTTTGCAATGGCACCAACATCAAGACTCATTTGAGCATCTGCGAGATAAACAGTTGATGATTTTTCATCAATTATTATATTATTTATATCCGTATGTTGTGCAGCAAATTTAAGTTCTTCCATGGTGGGCAGGGATGAGCTTTCTGGGAACTCAATTCCATATTCACGATATTCATGCCAGATTCTCAGTACAGAACCCAAAGCAATATTGCATAAACCATCACTATTTTCATATTCCTGTTTTGCAAAATTGAGCAAATCTATAATTTCCCTATTCACTTTTACAGCTGCAATCCCTGCATTATCATTAATAGTTTTAAGATTATTTAAATTTTCATAATTATTATAAATATCAAAAAGTTCGTGGTATTCTTTTAGGCTATTATAAATAATACTAGAAAGATTATCGAATTCCTCTTTAGTTTCGGTATATGCAACAACTTGTGTAACAGTATCAAATAGCATAAAAAACTCAATCTCATGTCGTTGTTTTTTATTTGCATCGCAAGCGATTAGATTGCAATTAATAATAATTATAATAAATATTGAAACTATTCTTTTACTCAAACATCTCACCTCAAAGAAGAAGGATAGCAATATACCACCCCTTAATCATTAAATTATTTTGCTCTAAATTGATTAAAAGCAGGCAGGGCAAGCCTTAATAAAACCGTAGTTAAACTTCCAGAAATAACTGCAGAAATCAACAATGCTGGGAGAAAGGCGAGGGTATAAATGTTTACATATATGATACTTACTGTAATTAACTGACCTATATTGTGAAAAACTGCACCTGTTATGCTAATGATTAGATAGGATACCTTTTCCCTAAGAATTAACATAAGCATTAACATTATACTCACTGATAATACCCCACCACATAAGCTTAGAATAGCCGAAATAGGTCCTCGTATAACGAACACAAAGATTGCCTTGAGGATAGCTATCATATATGCCTCTCTTTTTCCTAAAAAAAATAAGGAGTACATAACAATAATATTTGAAAGTCCAATTTTAATACCAGGAATGGTAATTATTAATGGGGGCAAGGAACTTTCAACTAATGAAAGCATAAGGGCAATAGCGAAAAGTAAACCTGTTAAAGCTAAACGTTTTGTTTTATTAAAATTTGAACTTTCTGCTTGTTTTTTTTTAGCCATAAAAACCTTTCTAACTAGCAATTAAGTCGATATCATTTTTATTTTCTTTATCATATGGGACTATTTTTAATATTATTTCATTCGGCAGACAGGCTGCACTTTCGCCGATTGTATTAAGCTTTCCTGTACGAATGCAAATTTTATCGGGGCAATCCGATTCAGAAAAACAAATGCTCCCATCGGTAAATACATGAAATACAACATTATTATTTTGAGGTATTGAGAAGGTTTTTTCTCTAGTTTCAGTCAAATCAACCACCATTACCAACTCCGATTTATAGTATATTTCAGCTTTAGCAGGTTTATTAGAAAGAATAATTTTAAATATAAAAAAACCAACAAAACTAATTATAATCACAATTAAAATAATAAATATATCTGTTTTCTTTATAAACTTCAAGGTATCAACTCCAATTATAGAAAAATATAAATCTTGATTGTGATAAAATTAGCTTCAATATAATCAATATAACAAATTTGTTCGGCTTAGTCAATATAATATTGAAAGATAATAGCTATTTAAAATAATATTAATGATTGTATATTAGCCTAAAATAAAAGCTCTTGAACAATATAAATATGTTCAAGAGCAATTTATGGGGTGGATAATGGGATTCGAACCCATGGTCTTCAGTGCCACAAACTGACGCGTTAACCAACTACGCTATACCCACCATATTAAATTAAATTTGGTGCGCCTTATTGGACTCGAACCAATGGCTTACTGCTTAGAAGGCAGTTACTCTATCCAACTGAGTTAAAGGCGCATTCATAAATGTACCCCCAAAAATAATAGGGGGTGGATGCTTAAAAGCATTTGGAGCGGGTGATGGGAATCGAACCCACGTAACCAGCTTGGAAGGCTGGAATTCTACCATTGAACTACACCCGCAATTTTAAATTGTATGTTAATAGATTTAATTTGCCTATAAACATTTTGAATTATTAACGTATTGTTTTCTTCAACGATATATATTCTATCATACTTCAAAAGAAATGTCAATAGTTTTTTAAAAATAATTTTTATTTGTTGATAACAACGTAATTTCATTATTTACCTAAAGTTTTTTAGTACATTCTTTATTATAATTTATATTTGCCTTTATAAAAAAATGGGGGAAAGAAAAAAATCTTGTAAAAATATATAAGCTATGTTATAATAAAAATATTATAAAATTGGGAGGATTATTTGAAAACAACAAATTATATGGAAGATTTAATTAAGTCTGTTAGAAAATTCACTGAGAGTAAGGACAGCCCTCCTCTTGCTTGTGTCCACAGTTTTGGGTGTCAGCTGAATTTTTCTGATGGTGAAAAGATAAAAGGTATATTGATGACGATGGGATTTGGATTTACTGAAAGCTTTGATAGTGCAGATATTATCATTTTTAATACCTGTGCTGTTAGGGAGAGTGCTGAGGATAAAGCTTTTGGTATAATCGGTTCTGTTAAGCATCTTAAAGAGAAAAATCCTAGCTTAATAATAGGTTTATGTGGATGTATGGCTAATGAAGACCATGTTGTAGAGCGAATAAAAAAATCATATTCATTTATAGATATAGTTTTTGGAACATCGGCTTTGGATGAATTGCCTAAATTATTACTAGATATTTTTAATGGCAAAAAGCGTGCATTTGATACAACTGAATATAATAAACCCATTTCTGAGCAAATGGAAATAGTGAGGGATAGCCATTTTAAGGCTTCCGTGCCAATTATGTATGGTTGCAACAATTTCTGTACATACTGTATTGTACCGTATGTTAGGGGGAGGGAACGCAGTCGAAACCACAATGCAATTATTGCTGAGGTTACTAAGTTGGTGGAAGATGGATATAAGGAAATTATGCTTTTAGGGCAAAATGTAAACTCATATGGCAATGATTTATCGGATGGTATCAGTTTTTCTGAATTATTGCGAGAACTTAATAAAATTGATGGTGAATTTGTGATAAGATTTATGTCGCCACATCCTAAGGATGCAAGTTTTGAGTTAATTGACACGATAATTCAATGCGAAAAGATTGCAAAGCATATGCACTTACCTGTTCAAAGCGGGGATAATGAAATATTAAAGGTAATGAATAGGAAATACACGATAGAAAAATATTTGGAGATTGTGGATTATGCAAGACAGCAAGCACCTGATTTTTCGTTTACTACTGATATTATTGTGGGATTTCCAAACGAAACAGAAGAACAATTTAACGCAACTTTAAATATATTAAGACGTGTAGGATATGATAATGTCTATACTTTTATATATTCAAAAAGAAGTGGTACAGAGGCAGCGTCGATTGATGATAGTATAAGTTATGAAGAAAAAAGCAAGCGTATGCGGACTCTCTTAGCATTGCAAAGAGAAATTGCTATTGAAAGATATAAGCGTTTTATTGGAAGAACGATGACGGTTCTAGTAGATGATGAGTGTAAAAGCACTGATGGTTGGGTTCATGGCAAAAGCAATGAATTTATTATTGTTGAATTTAAAGCTCCAAAAGAGCTGGTAGGTAAGTTTGTGAAAGTTAAGATTACTGAATCAAAAAACTGGGCAGTAATAGGTGAATTGATTGATTAGAATATATATTTAAAAAGGAGAATTATTATGGATATTATTGAAAAAACAAGAGAGTTAGGAAAGATGATACAACAGGATGAGAGATATAAAGCATATTTTATGGCAAAGGACAAAAACGATAAGGACGAGGATTTGCAAGCATTAATTGGTGAGTTTAATCTAAAACGTGTTGATTTAAATATGGAGATGTCAAAGGATGAAAAAGATACAGAAAAACTAAAAGATTTAGATACAGAGATTAAAGAGCTTTATGGTAAAATTATAGCTAATCCGAATATGGAGGCATTTAATGACGCAAAGAATGCAATGGATGAGCTTTTATCCCAAATAAATAATATTATAACAATGAGTGCAAATGGGGAGAATCCAGAAACCTGTGGCACACAAATTGATTGTAGCGGTGGTTGTTCGGGTTGTAGTGGTTGCAATTAAGATTAACCTTAACTACGTATGAATTAAGGAGCGAAGCTTTTAATGGAAATAGATAAGAGCAAGATTTCACCAATGATGAAGCAGTATATGGAGATAAAAAATAGATATAAGGGACATATATTATTCTTTCGTCTTGGGGATTTTTATGAGATGTTTTTTGATGACGCAATAATTGTATCGAAAGCATTAGAGCTTACATTAACAGGTAGGGATTGTGGATTAAAAGAGCGTGCTCCTATGTGTGGAGTGCCTTATCACAGTAGTGAAATGTATATAAAAAAGTTAATTGAGATTGGTTATAAGGTTGCTATTTGTGAGCAGATATCTGATCCATCTGAAAGTAAGGGGATAGTGGAAAGAGATGTTGTAAGGGTTGTTACTCCTGGAACATTGATTGAAAGTAGTATGCTTGACGATTCAAGTAATAATTACTTATGTTCATTATATTATAAGGATGGTGAATGTGCTTTATGCTTTGCTGATATCTCAACTGGGGAGGTAAATCTTTCAGTAAAGAAAGGCAAGGATATACAAACTGATATTATCAATGAATTATCTAGATACAATCCATCCGAAATAGTTTTTAATTCTGATTTCTTGGATCTCAAGGCAGTAACTGATTTCATAAAAACTAGATTAAAGAGTTCTGTAACTTTGCGTGACGACGTATGCTTTTCATTTGAACATAAGAACCCTGTTGTTTTAACACAGTTTTCAGCTGATTCATTTGAATATTTGGGATTGGATAAGGACGGCATAGACGCTTCATGTGTTTGTGGTTTATTTGATTATATATCAGAAATGCAGAAAATTCTTGTAGGGAGATTTACTTCAATAAACATACAGACGGAAAATCAGTATATGGGTCTGGATTTAACTGCAAGGCGTAATCTTGAGCTTACTGAAACACTTAGAGATAAGACGAAAAAAGGGTCATTATTATGGGTTCTGGATTCGACTAAAACTTCAATGGGAAAGAGATTACTTAAAACATATATAGAACAACCACTAATAAGCCCTGCAAGGATTATAGAAAGGCTTGATGCGGTAGAACAGCTTTGTAAAAAGTCAGTTGTATTGATGGAAATATGTGATGTTTTAGAAAAGGTATATGATTTAGAACGATTAATGACAAGGGTTGTATATAAAACAGCAACCCCAAGGGATTTAAAATCGCTTTCAGTAACTTCATTGCAACTTCCCTCTTTGAAGAATCAGCTTGATGAGTTAAAGGATTCAAAACTCTTATGTCTTATGAACAATAATATCTCAACTCTTGAGGATATATCTAATCTTGTTGAAAACTCTATTATGGATGAACCACCAGTTTCTATTAAAGATGGTGGGATTATTAAAGATGGTTTTAATAAGGATTTGGACAAGCTTCGCAATATCATGTCAAATGGGAATGATATTATAGAACAAATATTAGAGAGGGAGCGGGAGAAAACTGGCATTAAGAATTTGAAGATTGGATATAATCGAGTTTTTGGTTATTATATTGAAGTTACAAGGTCTTATTATGACTTAGTTCCTAAAGAATATATTCGTAAACAAACACTTGCAAATTGTGAGAGATTTATTACGGAGGAACTTAAAAACACTGAGAATGATATATTAAATGCAAAGGAAAAAGCATTAGTGCTTGAGTCTGATATTTTCATTGAAATTCGTGATTATCTCGCAAATAAGCTTGAAGTTGTTCAGAATACAGCTAATGCCATTGCAACGATTGATGTTCTATGTTCGTTTGCAAATGTATCATTAAAAAACTTATACAGGAAACCTGAAATTTCAATAGATGGAATAATTGATATAAAGGATGGTCGTCATCCAGTTGTTGAGTTAATGCTTAAAGATGAAGTTTTTGTACCTAATGATACATATCTAGACATTAAGGCTAATAAAATGTCTATAATTACTGGACCGAATATGTCAGGAAAATCTACATATATGCGGCAGGTGGCATTAATTACACTGATGGCACAAATTGGTTGCTTTGTTCCTGCTAGATATGCAAAAGTTTCTGTTGTAGATAAAATATTCACAAGAGTTGGTGCATCAGACGATTTAGCTGCTGGACAGAGTACATTTATGGTCGAGATGAGCGAGGTTGCAGATATCTTAAGATATGCTACTAAAAACAGCCTTGTAATACTTGATGAGGTTGGTAGAGGGACCTCAACCTTTGATGGTGTAAGCATTGCTAAAGCTGTTGCGGAGCATATTTGTAATTCAAGGTCACTCGGCTGTAAAACTCTTTTTGCAACTCATTATCATGAGCTAATTGAACTAGAATATACCAATGAAGGCATAAGAAACTTCAGTATCGCAGTAAAAAAACATGGGGATAAAATAAGGTTTCTAAGAAAAATTGTACCTGGCGGTGTTGATGATAGCTATGGAATTGATGTTGCAAGGCTCGCTGGCATTCCTAATAAGGTTATTTCTAGGGCTAAAGAATTTCTCTTGGAAATGGAGGACCACTCAAATAGTGACATCGCTTTATCAAATAAGAATGACGCTCAAATTAGCTTTTCTTCGTTGAATAATGAGGTTATTGCAGATAGGTTGAGGAAAACTAATGTTGATGAATTGACAGATGAGGAATGTAGAGAGTTTATAGAAGATTTGATGAAACTCATATAAGGGTGGGAATATGGCGAAAATAACAGTATTAAGTAGGGAAGTTTCTGAACTTATTGCGGCGGGTGAGGTTATAGAGCGTCCTGCATCAGTGATAAAGGAACTTGTAGAAAATTCAATTGATGCAGGTGCAAATCATATAACGGTCGAGATAAAAAATGGTGGAACTACCTATATGAAAATAGTTGATAATGGTTGTGGGATATCTAAAGATGATATTGAAACAGCTTTTTTACGTCATGCAACTAGTAAAGTGAATAGCAAATCTGACTTAGATAATATAGAAACGCTTGGGTTTAGAGGTGAGGCTCTTGCATCAATTGCAGCAGTATCTAGGGTTGAAGTATTATCAAAACAGGTAAGTGATAAATTTGGCGTAAATTATAAAATAGAGGGCAGTGTTGAAAAGCTTAATCAGCAAACAGGCTGTCCCGATGGAACAACAATAATCATTCGTGATCTTTTTTATAATGTTCCAGCACGTCAAAAGTTTATGAAAAAAGATGTTACGGAAGCTAATGCTATATCCTTTATATTACAGAAGATTGCTCTTTCTCATCCAGAGGTTGCAATAAAAATGATAAGGGATAATAAGCTTGATTTCAATTCGACGGGCGATGGCTCACTTTACTCAGCAATATATTCTATATATGGAAAGAATTTTGCTCATGATTTAATTGAGGTTGATTATCAAGAAAATGGTGTTAGCATTAATGGTTATACAGTTAAACCATTATATTCAAGGCATAACCGTTCGTTTCAAAACTTTTTTGTTAATGGTAGATATATTAAATCACTAACTTGCAGTATCGCCCTAGAGGAAGCATATAAAAGTTTGATTATGGTAGGAAGATTTCCAGCCTGTGTATTAAAAATTGATGTTCATCCATCAATTATAGATGTGAATGTACATCCAGCTAAAATAGAGGTTAGATTTTCTAATGAAAAACTGATATTCAATAGTATTTATTTTGCAATTAAAAATGCCCTAATGAAATCAGGTTTAATTTATGAATTTCAGATGAAAAAGAAAAGTGATTGGCTTAGCAAGGAAGATGAGCAAGAGGATTTCCAGCAACAAACACTTGCACAAACTCCTGCTGCAAGGGAACAAATACAAGTTTCATATGAGGAAACAGCTAGCAAGAAAAGGGTTAATGAATCCGTTATTATAATGCCTACGGTTGAAGAATTTGATGAATTTGAAAATAAAAAAAATATAGAAGCCCCTGAGCATACGGTTAATACACAAAACAAGGATATTGGGCAGGAAGATAATATAGAGGGCTTTAAATATATTAGTAGCCATTCTCTTGAACAAAGTAAAGAGGAGGATATTAAAACTGATATTCAAATTGAAAAGCCAAAACCAATCTTGCGGATTGTGGGCGAGGCATTTCTTAATTATGTTTTAGCAGAGGTTGAGGATAATATAATTATAATAGATAAGCACGCAGCACATGAACGAGTTATATATGAAAATTTGAAAACTGAAGGAGATAATGCGGAGAGTCAATTTCTAATAACACCCTGTAAGGTTTTGCTATCCCTTAAGGAATATGATGCTATGCTAGGCAGCAACAAAGAACTTGAGAGAATGGGTTTTAAACTTGATTTTGATAATAAGCCATATGTTTATACTATTGCAATACCCACTTATCTTGAAAAGCTTGATATGGATGAGGTTATACCTGAAATAGCTCAAAATTTATATATGAATAAGATTAATCCACAAACAAATTTACTTGACGAGATGTTTCATACATTAGCTTGCAAGGCAGCAATTAAAGCAAACGATAAAAATAGCATAGAGGAATTAAAATCACTTGCGGAACAAGTATATTTCAATGAAAACATTCGACACTGTCCTCATGGTCGACCTATAATGTTTTCTTTATCAAAGAGGGAAATGGAAAAGCAGTTTAAAAGGGGATAATTGATAAAATGAATGAGAAGATACCTGTTATAGCGGTTGTTGGTCCTACTGCTTCAGGAAAAACAACATTAGGCATAGAGCTTGCAAAGACTTATAACGGGGAGATAATATCAGCCGATTCTATGCAAATTTATAAGGGTATGGATATTGCAACAGCGAAGCCGAGTGTTGAAGAAATGCAGGGGGTACCCCATCATCTTATTGGTTTTTTGGAAAGGGATATAAGCTTTAGCGTTGCTAATTATGTTGATATTGCTAGGGCGAAGATAGAGGAGGTTAATAATCGCAATAAACTACCAATAATTGTGGGGGGGACTGGTTTATATATATCTTCTCTTTTTGATAATATTCAATTTCCAGAAATTAAGGCTGATTTAGAATTAAGAGCAAGACTTACATCAGAGGCAGAGGAACTTGGAAATGAAGCTCTTCTTGAAAGGCTTAAAGGGATTGATAGGGAAACTGCCGACAATTTACACGCAAATAATTTAACAAGGATTATTAGAGCTATTGAGGTATTTGAATTGACAGGAAGGAAGTTAAGCGAATTAAAGGTTGAAAGTAAGAAAATAACTAGTCCTTATGATTATAAAATAATTGGTTTAAATTTTTCTGATAGAGCAATGTTATATAACAGGATAAATAGACGTGTTGACATTATGGTTGAAAAAGGACTTATCGAGGAATGCGAGGCTATATATAAGGCTGAGATTAGCGAAAATCGAAATAATGAAATATTCACATCGAGCAAGGCAATAGGTTATAAAGAGTTAATACCCTACTTTAAAGGTATTAGTAATTTAACAGAATGTTTGGAAAAAATCAAGCTAGAAACTAGACGTTATGCTAAAAGACAGTTGACATGGTTTAGAAGAAATAAGGAAATACACTGGATAATGCTTGATAAATTTGATTCAATGGAAAAAATTCTATTTGAATGTAAAAAAGTTATAGCCAAATAAAAAAATATATGGTATAATATAATACAAGTTTAAGTTAATATTTTAAATGTAAGATAAAATAGGTATTACAAAATATAAAAGAAGGAGTTTGTTGTTAAAATGAGCAAATCAATGAACTTGCAAGACGTTTTCCTAAACCAGGCAAGGAAAGAAAAGATTCCTGTTACCATTTTTTTAACGAATGGATTTCAGTTTAAAGGAATTGTAAAAGGATTTGATAATTTTACAGTTATACTTGATTGTGAAAACAAACAAAATTTAGTGTACAAGCATGCGATTTCAACAATTATTCCGTTAAAAACAATTTCTATCTTAGATTCTGAAGATAGAAATTCATAAGGATTATATTAAATGAATGCTAATACATCAAAAGTGCTTGTTGCTTTGCTTGTTGTTTTTATTACATTAATGGTTTCAAGTGTGATTTATCATCTCGTTAATAAAGAGTTTATAACTGAAACTGCAATCCTTGCATCAGCAGAGGATTCAGTTTCATTCAAGGGAGTCTATATCAGAGATGAAAAACCCTTGCTTTATAGCGGTAATGGTGCTGTGAGTTATTCTGTCCAAGATGGTGGGAAACTTGGTAAGGGCACGACGATAGCTGAAATTTATGCATCCGATATAGAAATTGAGACTAAGCAAAAGATAGAAAAACTTAACCATGAACTTGATATATTAAAAAAAATTGATAACCCAGGAACAAGTGATGTAGAAAAACCAGCGTCGCTATCAAATCTAATTTTGGAAAAGTATAAAAGCACTATTTATAATCTTGAAACGAATGATATAGATTCACTTGCTTCCAATAAAGAAGAATTGCTTATATTAATAAGTACAATGCAGATGGTAACAGGTAATTCAGATGAATATCGGCTTAATATCCGGCAAAATATTGATGAAATACAATCAGAAATAGATTCGCTTAAATCAAGCCAATCTGCTCCTATTGATAGAATTATTTCGGATGAATCAAGCTATTTTGTAAGCCATATAGATGGCTATGAGGGCGAGCTTACTACAGATAATATCGATAATTTAACGGTTGAATATATTAATTCAATTAAAGATAATAATACTGGAACAACGGAAGGCGTCTTAGGAAAAACTATTGATGGTTATAAGTGGTATGTGGTTGGTGTAATCAATAATTCTAATAAGAAATATGTAGAAACTGAAGCCGTATATCTAAAGTTTGAATCAACTCCACAGAAGGTAAGAGCGGTTATAGATAAAATTAAATCAACGGATAATCTGGAGGAAAGTATTATAATATTATCCTGTGATAAACTTACATATGATCTTGTTCAACATAGGACTGAACGAGTGGAGATGATAAAGGGTGAATATGAGGGAATTAAGGTCCCTAGAAAAGCACTGCGTTTTAAGGAAATCGAGGAGATTGTAACTGATGGTATTACTGGTGAGGAGATTAAAAAAGTTACTAATTACAGGGGGGTTTATGTCAAGCTTGGGGAACAAATTTTGTTTAAGAAACTTGATGTAATATTTGAAGGTGATAATTACGTAATTTCAAATAAAAACAAAGGAAGCGAATATGTAGTTTTATATGATGATATTATTGTAGAGGGTATTGATGCAAATGGAAACTAGTTTTAACTATATTGAGGAAAATTATAAAAGAATTATATATGAAGTCGGGGATTCAGCTGCTAAATATCAAAATGGTGGTAAGGTAGATATTATTGCAGTTACAAAAACGGTCCCAGCTGAAGCAGTTAATTATGCGATTTCATGCGGAATAGATAAAATCGGGGAAAATAGAGTACAGGAATTCTTATCAAAAAAGAATTCATACGATAAAAGGGCTGAAATTCATTTTATTGGACACCTCCAATCAAATAAAGTGAAGTATATAATTGATGATATGGACCTTATCCAGTCTGTAGATAGCATTAAAATCGCAAAGCAGATTAATAAACTTTCAGAAAGAATAGGGAAGATACAAGATGTTCTAGTTGAAGTTAATATTGGTGGTGAAGAATCTAAATATGGAATATTGCCTAATATGTTGAAGGGAGTTGTATTAGAACTATCAAATTTGCATAATATAAAAATAAAGGGGCTTATGACAATCCCACCTATTGATGCATCTGAAGAAATTTTTTATAAAATGCAGAATCTTTATATTGACATTTTGGAAGAAAACATAGATAATATAGATATGAATATTCTTTCAATGGGAATGTCTAGTGATTATCAGAATGCAATAAAATATGGCTCAAATATGATTAGGATTGGTAGCGCCCTTTTTGGTGAGAGGGTTTATTAATAATCTATAAATAAAAGGGCATAATTTTAAATTGATACATAAGTTGATTATAAAATAAAAGAATGTATAGAAGAGGAGATTTATAATGAAAATTTTAGAGAATATAAAAGAATTTTTTCTGCCACCAGATGATGAGGATTATGCTCAAGAGCAACATCAGGAAGCACATAGCTTTGCAAGGGAACAACAACCCTATGATACAGCTGAGGAGCGAAGAAATAAAGTTGTTAATATACAGGCTACTACACAATTACAGGTTGTGCTTGTAAAGCCTGAAGTTTTTACGGATGCGAAACAGATTGCCGACCACCTTATTGCAAAGAAAACAGTTGTTTTAAATTTGGAAACTGCCTCTGCTGATAATAAAAGAAGAATTATCGATTTCTTGGTCGGTGTTGCCTATGCTAATGGTGGTAGTTTAAAGCCAGTCGCTAATCTAACTTATATTATTACACCCTATAATGTGGACTTTATTGGTGAAGATTTAGTCGGGGAATTAGAAAGTAATGGAGTAATAATTTAGTATCCATGGATTTCAATTACAATAAATTGATAGAAAAAGATAAGATTCTTATTGCAAAAATTCGGGATATGATTGAAATTTGTTTGAAGAATTCCACACCAAGATACACTTTTTTTCTAGACCAAAGACAGTGTGCTTTGGTTGAATCATGCTTGAAAACTCAAAATATTAAATCAATGGCTACCGATGGGTCAATAGCGATAAAAGGCTATCCTACACTTAAATATTTTACATGGGGTGGTTATAAGGATGCAGATAGGAAAATTATCTGTATCCATGATGAGTATAATAACCCAGATATTGTGAATGTGCCAATAAAATGTCTAACCTTCCACTATCGGAAAACAGATGAACTTTCGCATAGAGATTTTCTTGGCACAATTATGGCATTACAAGTTAAAAGGGAAGCTATTGGTGATATTATAATTGCTAAAGGTAAGACACAAGTAATGGTAAGTGATGCTGTGAGTAAATTGGTATTAAATGAAATAGATAAAATTAGTAAGGTCGGAGTGAGGGTCACTGATGATGAGGAATTAAACTTAACTATTCAGCATAATTTTATAATAAAAAAAGATACCGTAGCTTCACTAAGGCTTGATGCACTGGTTAGTTCGGCTATAAATCAAGGTCGTGATAAGTCTGCACAGCTTATAAAAATGTGCTATGTTTCAGTGAATTATTTTCCAGCTGAATCCTTATCAATGGTTTTGAAAGAGGGGGATATATTCTCAGTTAGAGGCTATGGAAAATTTATTCTTAGTAAGGTGAATGGAATAACTAAAAAGGGAAGAATTCATATTGAGATAAAAAAATATATGTAAGAGGTGAGAAAGTTGATTAGTGCGAAAGATATAAGCAATAGAAGATTTGAAAAGGCAGCTTTTGGCTATAAACAGGAGGAAGTTGATGAGTTCTTAAAAGAGCTTGTTACAGAACTGACAATGATGCAGAAAGAGCGTAATGATATAGAAAGCAAACTCCAAATTCTTGCGGATAAGGTTCGTGAATATCGACAAGATGAGGATGCATTAAAGGATGCGTTATTGGGTGCACAGAAGCAAGGGCATAGAGTTATTGCTGAAGCACAAGAAAAAGCAGAGAGCATTTTAAATGATGCAGAAGCGAAATCAGCTAACATGATTGAGGAGGCTGAACAGAAATATGAGAATGCTGTGGAAAGAAATCAAGCCGCAATTGAAAAGGAAAGAGAAGTTTTGTTGAAAACTCAGCGAGAGGTAACTGAATTTAAGAAAACCCTGTTTGATATGTACAAGATACATCTTGAGATGATTTCAGCACTACCTGAAATTGATGAGGAGATTGAGGAGGAGCAAGAGAATAATCAACCTGATGAATCCGTGGAATCAGAGGCTTATTCTAATAAAGAAGAAGTTAAAGACCCTTTTGCTGCGACTACAACCTTTTCGGCACAGAGATTTTCTAGTACTAATAATGCTGGTTCATATGAATCAAAATTTGGAGAATTGCAGTTTGGACAAAATAATAAATAATGCTTAGTACATATAAGCATTTATGTAAGATATAAATTAATGCAAAGGAAGTATATAATGTCACAGGATTACAATAAAACCCTATGTTTACCATCCACAAAATTTCCAATGAGAGGTAACTTACCAAAAAGAGAGCCTGATACACTGTTGAGTTGGGAAGAAAATAGAATATATTATAAAATGGTGGAGAATAATAAAAGCAAGCCCTTATATGTTTTACACGATGGACCTCCATATGCTAATGGCGAAATTCATTTAGGTACTGCCTTGAATAAAACACTGAAGGACATAATTATTAGATACAAGAATATGTCTGGATTTTGTGCGCCTTATGTTCCAGGTTGGGATACGCATGGTCTGCCAATTGAGTTAAAGGCTTTGCAGGCAATTGGTGCGAAAGAAGGAGCAATTTCGCCTGTAGAATTGCGTAAGCATTGTCAAGATTTTGCAATGACCCATGTTAATAACCAAATGTCACAATTTAAGCGTTTGGGCTGTTGGGGGGATTATGAAAATCCTTATTTAACACTAAAGCCTGAGTTTGAGGCTAAGCAGGTTGAGGTCTTTGGTAAGATGGCTAATGATGGATATATGTATAAGGGGCTTAAACCTGTATACTGGTGTCCAGATTGTAATACTGCATTAGCGGAGGCTGAAATTGAATATGCAAATGACCCCTGTTATTCGATATTTGCGAAGTTCAATGTAATTGATGATAAGGGATTATTTACACCTCTAGGGGTTAATTTAAAGGATGTTTATTTTGTAATTTGGACAACAACAACATGGACAATACCTGGGAATCTTGCTATTTGCTTGGGGCCTGAGTACAAATACACATTAGTTAAGGCAAACGGTGAGTATTATGTAATGGCAGTTGATCTTGTTGAAGCAACTATGAAATCCGCTAATATTGAAAAATATGAAACATTGGGTCTATTTGATGGCAAGGAGTTAGAAAACATTCAAACAAAGCACCCTCTTTACGATAGAAATTCACCAATAATTATTGGTGACCATGTTACACTTGAAAGTGGAACGGGTTGTGTTCACACTGCTCCTGGACATGGTGTAGAGGATTTTGAGGTTTGTAAGAAATATCCTGACATTGGGATAATCGTGCCAGTTGATTCTAAGGGAAATCTTACTGATGAGGCGGGCGAGTTTAGTGGATTATCAACGGAATCAGCGAATAAAGTTATTGCAAGCCGACTTGAGGAGGAAAAAAGCTTACTCGCAATAGAAAAGATAGTTCACCAGTATCCACATTGCTGGAGGTGTAATAATCCTATTATTTTTAGGGCAACTGAGCAGTGGTTCTGTTCTATAGATGGCTTTAAGGATGAGGCAATAGATGCTATCGAGAATGTAAGATGGATACCATCATGGGGTGAAGATAGAATTAAGGGAATGGTTCGTGATAGAAGCGATTGGTGTATTTCTAGACAACGAACATGGGGTGTTCCCATCCCGATAATTTATTGTGTGGATTGCAACAAACCGATAGTTAATGATGTGACAATAAAGGCAATTTCTGATTTATTTAGGGCGGAAGGTGCTGATGCATGGTACACAAGAGATATTAAGGAATTTATTCCTGAAGGTGTAAAATGTGAATGCGGTTGTACAGAATTTACAAAAGAAACTGATATTATGGACGTTTGGTTCGACAGTGGTGTTTCCCATGCGGCAGTTTTGGAAGAGCGTGACAATTTACGTTGGCCTGCTGATTTATATCTTGAGGGTGCAGACCAGTATAGAGGTTGGTTCCAATCATCACTTCTTACATCTGTTGTTTGGAAGGGGAAAGCTCCATATAAGGCTGTTTGTACACATGGTTGGGTTGTTGATGGTGAAGGCAAAAAGATGGCTAAATCCTTAGGAAATGGAATTGCTCCTGAGGAAATTATAAAGCAATATGGTGCAGATATTTTAAGGCTTTGGGTTGCGTCTTCCGATTATCACTCAGATATAAGAATTTCTCCGGAAATATTGAAACAACTCACTGATGCATATAAAAAGATTAGAAATACTGCAAGGTTTATTTTAGGCAATATTTCAAATGGCTCAGGTTTTAGCCCAAGCACTGATTATGTAAAGAATGAAGAGTTGCTTGAAATTGATAAATGGGCTTTAATGCGCCTTGATAGCTTGATAGATAGAGTTAATAGAGGCTATAATAATTTTGACTTTCACATTGTTTTTCATAGCATTTACAGTTTTTGTGTTACTGATATGTCTAATTTTTATTTGGATATTATCAAAGATAGGCTGTATTGTGAGAGAGAGGATTCTGTTCAAAGACGTTCTGCACAGACAACAATTCACAAGATTTTAAGTGCTATATCTAAATTAATGTCACCAATTATCCCTTTTACAGCTGAAGAAATATGGTCATATATTCCTCATGCTGAGGGTGAGGATACAACAAGTATATCACTTAATGAAATGCCAAGTAAATCAGCTCTTATATTATCAGATGAGTTTAAAAACAAATGGACCTTAATATCAGCACTGCGTGAGGACGCAAAAAAAGCACTCGAAATTAAACGTATTGATAAAGTAATTGGGGCATCACTTGAAGCAAGGCTAGAAATAATATGCAGCACTGACGAGAAATATAAAGAAGTTATGGCTGTATCTGATGAACTCGCTAGAATTATCATAGTTTCACAGGTTACAGTGATTAATGGTGATTCTGGGGAATATAAAGGTGATTTATTTGAAACTGATGGAATAAGTTTCAATGCGGTAAAAGCAGACGGAGAGAAATGCGAACGCTGCTGGATTTACACTGAAGAAGTCGGAAAGAACGAAAAGCACCCAACACTATGTAGTAGATGTGCATCGGTTATTGATTAAATAGGTGAAACTTATACATTAAAAGATAGGGGTTCAATTTTGAACCCCTTTTTGATTAATTTGAATGGGGGGATATTTTGTTAATCATTATTTTAGCTTCAACATGTTTTCTAATTGGAATTGATCAAATAATTAAAGTTTGGGCAGTAGAAAATCTAGTTGGACAAGGGTCAAAGCAATTTATAAAAATAGGGAATAAAGAGATAATAAATCTAAGATATTTAGAGAATGATGGAGCGTTATTTGGAAGCTTTAGCGGTATGAGATGGCTGTTAATTATATCCGTAATTATACTTATTTCTGCATGCATATTCTTTCTTATTATGAATTATAAAAAGATGCCTAAGGCATTAATCCTTAGCCTTACACTTGTAATTAGTGGTGGTATGGGGAACTTGATTGATAGGGTTTTTCGTGGTGGAATTGTGGTTGACTATATAGAAATTAGATTATTTAATTTTGCAATATTTAACTTTGCGGATTGCTGTGTTACAATTGGTGCAATAATGCTTGCAGTTTATATTGTTTTTTTTGATAAAGGCAAAGCTAAGGAGGAATCGGTTCTGGGGAGTGAAAAAGTTGAGGTAAGCGATGAGTAATATTACCATTATTGTTGAGGAGGAATTTGAAGGTTTGCGTTTAGATAAATTTCTTTCTGGACAGGATTTAGGCTTGACAAGAACTGCTTTACAAAAGCTTATTGAAAATGGTGGGGTTTTAGTGAATGATAAAAATATCACTAAAAATTATAAGCAAAAAAGTGGTGATATTATTAAGATATCGATCCCTAAACCTAAGAGTTTAGATGTAATTGCGGAGAATATTCCTATTGAGGTTGTGTATGAAGATGAAGATTTAATAATTGTCAACAAGCCTAAAGGGATGGTTGTGCATCCTGCCAATGGAAATTACACTGGAACATTGGTTAATGCCTTATTATATAGGTATGAAGGCAACCTATCCACTATTAATGGAGATATACGTCAGGGAATTGTGCATAGAATTGATAAAAATACGAGTGGGCTTTTGATTGTGGCAAAAAACGATGAAGCGCATATATATTTAGCTGAGCAGATTAAATCCCACAGTTTCACTAGGGAATACGAAGCGATAACATGGGGGCGTTTTAAAGATAAAAGTGGCACGATAGATTTGCCGATTGGTAGGAGCCAGTTTAATAGAAAGAAGATGTGTGTAACAGAGAAAAATTCTAAAACTGCGATTACACATTATGAAGTGCTTGCTGATTATCAGAAATATACACATCTTAGAATTAAGTTGGAAACTGGAAGAACACATCAGATAAGAGTTCATATGGCTCATATTGGTCATTATATTTTAGGAGATGATATTTATGGTAAGGCATTTAAAGGCATTGATGGACAGTGCCTTCATGCAAAAAGAATAGGTTTTATCCATCCAACTACAAAGAAATATATGAATTTTGAGAGTTCATTACCTGATTACTTTATTGAAATGATAAGGAGAGTTAGTAATTGAGGAAATTTTTTAATGATGTATCAAAAACATTACTTATTACGGATTTAGATGGAACATTATTGCCGAGTGACAAAACGCTTTCAGAAATAGATTTAGAAGCTATAAGGGAATATAGAAAATTAGGTGGAAATTTTACAATTGCAACGGGTAGGACCCTACAATCAGTACAATGCTATTTTGATGAACTGGAATTGGATATGCCGTTTATACTATATAATGGAGCAATTATTTATGATTTACAGCAAGAGAAATCTTTGTTTGAAAAAGAATTACCATTAAGCACAAGGGATATTGTATGTGAAGTTCTAAAAGAAATACCAGAAGTAGCTTGTGAAATTCTCACTTTAGAAAGCATTTACATACCCCAAAACAATGAAGTTGAGGACAGGCACATTAAATTATGTAAGGTAAATCCTATTTATGCTAAATTAGATGAAATACCTGATGGTGGATGGCTAAAGGTTCTATTTGCAATGGAACCTGATATCATGCCTAAATTGGTGAAGTTTATAGAATTTAAGGGGTATAATGAAGTTGATTTTGTTAAATCTGCTAATATCTTTTACGAGGTGCTTCCAAAAGGTAGTTCAAAAGGTAATGCATTAAAAGAGTATAGCAGGCTGATGGATTTAGAAAACTACAAAATTATAGCAGTGGGTGATTATCATAACGATATAGAAATGATTGATGCTGCAGATTTAGGGGTTGCAACAGCAAATGCACAGACCGAAGTTAAGAAAGTAGCTGATTTGGTTTTGAGTAAAACAAATAATGAGGGTGCAATTGCAGAATTAATAGGTAAACTTTTATCAACTTAGTTGAATTATATAGAGTTAAATGCTATAATAAAAATAAACTTAGACTTATTGCTAAACTTGGAGGGTGAAAATGGATCAAATGATAAAAAAGCAACTTCAAATAATTGCTTGCAAGGTGAGAATAGGTGTAATTGAATCGACATATAATGCTAAATCAGGACATCCTGGTGGTTCTTTATCAATTTCAGATTTGCTGACTTATTTATATTTTGCTAAGATGAATATTAATGTGAAAAATCCTAAAATGCATGAAAGGGATAGATTGGTACTCTCAAAGGGACATTGTGCCCCCGCACTTTATTCTGTATTAGCACAGAAGGGTTTTTTTGATGAGGATGAACTAAAAAAGTTGAGGCATATAGGAGCAATGTTACAAGGGCATCCTGACATGAAAGGTACTCCAGGAGTAGATATGACAACTGGCTCACTGGGGCAGGGAATCTCGGCAGCTTGTGGCATGGCATTGTCTGGAAGGGTATCCAATGATGATTATAAGGTATATGCAATTTTGGGTGATGGAGAACTGCAAGAAGGGCAAGTTTGGGAAGCAGCAATGTTTGCATCCCACTATAAGTTGGATAATTTAATAGCTATAATTGATAATAATGGTTTGCAGATTGATGGTAGGGTTACAGAAATTTGCTCGCCTGAACCTATAACTGATAAGTTTAAATCATTTGGTTGGCATACTATTTTGATGGATGCACATGATTTTGACGATATAGAAAGAGCTTTCAGTGAAGCAGAAAAAATTAGCGGGAAGCCTGTTGCAATCATACAAAAAAGTATTAAAGGTAAGGGTGTATCCTTTATGGAAAATGAAGTTTCTTGGCATGGTCAAGCACCAAATGAAGAACAATATAAACAGGCGATAATGGAACTTAACGAACAGTTGAAAGATCTGGAGGGATAGAAATGGGTGAGATTATAAGGAAGGCTACTAGGGAAAGCTATGGAGAGGCATTAACAGAATTAGCTGAGAAGCATGAAAATCTTGTTGTATTAGATGCTGATTTAGCTGCCGCTACAAAAACAGGAATTTTTAGATCAGCTTATCCAGAAAGGTTTTTTAATTGTGGTATTGCAGAAGCAAATATGATGGGTATTGCAGCAGGACTTGCATCGACAGGGAAAATTCCTTTCGCAAGCACTTTTGCTATGTTTGCAGCAGGTAGAGCATTTGAAATTGTAAGGAATTCAATAGGATATCCCCACTTAAATGTAAAGATTGGAGCTACTCATGCTGGTGTATCAGTTGGAGAAGACGGTGCTACTCATCAGTGCAATGAGGATATAGCGTTAATGAGGACTATTCCAGGCATGACCGTAATTGTGCCATCTGATGATATAGAAGCAAAAGCAGCTGTTGAGGCATCAATTTTATATGACGGTCCTGTTTATTTAAGATTTGGGCGACTAGCAACCCCTATAATTAATGATAAAGAAAAATACAAATTTGAAATAGGCAAGGGTATTTTAATGAAGGATGGCAAAGATATTACTATTGTGGCAACAGGTCTTATGGTTAATGAGGCTTTGGGGGCAGCAAGGGAGCTAGAAAAGGAAAATATAAATGCAAGAGTAATTAATATCCATACAATTAAGCCTTTAGATAAGGATATTATTTGCAAGGCTGCTATGGAAACAGGAACAATTGTGACCGTTGAGGAGCATAGCGTAATTGGTGGATTAGGTGCAGCTGTTTCTGAAGTAGTAACGGAGTGTTGCCCTATAAAAGTTATAAAAATTGGCGTTAATGATGAATTTGGATATTCAGGTCCTGGAATGGATTTATTAAAAGCGTTTGGATTATGCAAGGATAATATTATTGCTAAGGTAAAAGAAGCGATAAAGAATAAATAATAAAATTTAACAGGAGAATAGACTAGCTACTCTCCTGTTAGTTATATTAAAATAATTTATTAACTATTTTTAACTATAACTATTGCATTTTGTATGCGTCAATCATTTTCTTAACCATCTGTCCACCGATTGAACCAGCTTCTCTTGCAGTTAAGTCACCGTTATAGCCTTCTTTTAATGTTACGCCAACTTCGTTTGCAGATTCCATCTTAAAACGTTCAAGAGCTTCTCTACCTTTTTCAGTGAATTGACCCTTCATAATTAAAATCTCCTTTAATTTTTAAATTTGATGCCGCATTAGTATTATTACTTCATGTCGATTAAATATTAGAGGTAAATTAAATCAAGATAATAAAACAAAAAAATGAATTTTAGAAATATAGCACTTCGTTATACATTATATATATAAAAATGAATCAGAAAATAATAGGCAGGATGATTTAAATGCAGAATAAAAAAATGGTTTATTTTATAATGTTTAGCTTATTAATAACATCTATTGGCATAATGCTTATTTTGATTGATAAGCCCAATCAAGATCCAATTATAAGTGATAAAACCTTGGTAGGAATAAATTCAGATAATATAACTGAGACTTCCAGTTATGAAACTAAAGTTTCAAAAACTGAAGATATAAGCCTAAATACAGAAGAGGTGACAGAAAGCAAAAAGGAAACGATAGCTAAAAAGGAAAGTTTTGAAAATCAAACGCAGGCTAGTATTATACAAATAGTAAATTTAAACACAGCAAAAGCTGAGGAATTGATGAGTTTACCGAATATAGATTCAGATATGGCACATAAGATTTTAGAGCTAAGGGACACCATACAATACTTCAGCCATCCATATGAGTTGTTGTATGTAGAAGGGATGACTGAAAAGCGTTTAAGCGAATTAATTGATTACATAACTATTGAATAAATGTATTAATGAATACCCTATGCAAAAAAACTGCATATAATTTAATAGGGAGGAATATAATTTTATTAAATTTATATTAAAAAGGTATGTCTATTTAGTAGTATATTCAAGTAAGTCAAAAGGAATATATTTTTACCGTTTTGTCAACATTAAGAATTATCTATAGAAGAAACACATCAAAATGCACAAACTGTAAGCGAAAAGGTTGTCTAATATGTCTAAAAATTATTAAGGATTAACTTAAAACATTGACTTTTAACTGTTGTCAATGTATATTAAAGGTACGAAAGCATTCAAGATTTCTTTGCGTTTTGTTATCAATTAATTGTTAATTTATGCGAGAAAGGCTCAGGAATGCTAAGTTACATGTTATTATATTTTAAAAATATAATATATATATTTAAGGAGGAAATTATAAATGAGCATTAAAAAGACACTAGCTCTAGTAGCTGCACTTACTCTTATTTCAACTGCATTCGTAGGTTG
>JAAYSW010000138.1 GCA_012523875.1 Clostridiales bacterium | reverse complement strand
GCCGTGGAACAAAGGAGTATTATGTAAGAGGTACATTCACTAAGCATAATTTGGACTTTTCAAATGATGTCTATAGCCTTTTTGAACAGGGTTTTGACCAAATTTCAGTTGAACCAGTTGTTGCTGATCCAAAGGAGGATTATGCGATAACGGAAAAAGAATTACCTGCCGTGTTTAAAGAGTATGAGAAATTAGCGGATAAGATTCTCAAGGGTGAAAAGGATGGAGAAAAGTTTAACTTCTTCCATTTTATGATAGACCTCGACCAAGGACCTTGTGCAATTAAAAGGTTGAGGGGCTGTGGTTGTGGTAATGACTATATTGCAGTTACACCACAGGGTGATATTTATCCCTGTCATCAATTTGTTGGAATGCCTGAATATAAAATGGGAAATTTATATGAGGGTACCTTTGATGAGGATATTAAAAAAGAGTTTTCAAATACACATATTTATTCTAAACCAGAATGTGGGGCATGTTGGGCAAAGTTTTATTGTAGTGGTGGTTGCAATGCTAATAATTATCAATATGCAGGTGATATACGAAATGCCCATAAGCTTTACTGTGAGATACAAAAAAAACGTCTTGAATGTGCAATAATGATAAAAGCAGTTCGGCTAACTGGGGATATAGAGTAATAAAAATAGGCATTATCAGTGTTAAAACTGATAATGCCTATTTTAATTTATTTGATTATTTCTGTTGTTGATTTTTAAGTAAATCCCTTATTTCTGTAAGTAAAATCTCTTCGTTTGATGGTTTCTTTGGTGGCGCAGGCTTTTTACGTACAATCAAATTAACAAATTTAACGATAAGGAATACACAAGCAGCAATAATAAGGAAATTAATTATCGCTTGTATAAAGCTACCATATGCGATTACAGGCTTATCACCCCATGGAATTTCTAGCACTAATCCGTTGAATCTTTTGCCCCCAACGAACATACCGATTAAAGGCATGATGATATTATTTACAAGGGAGTCAACTATTGCTGTAAACGCAGTACCGATGATGATACCAACTGCTAAATCTATAACATTGCCTTTAGATATAAATTCTTTGAATTCAGCCACAATTGATGATTTTTTATTACCGGCATCAGTGTTCCCCTCTGGTTTTTGAGCAAGTTTTTCTTCAGACATAATAATATTTCCTCCGATACTTTAAATTATTGAATATAAGATTATATTAGACTGGAATAATGCAAGTTTAATCTGTCAATCATTTTAAAAAGGTATAAATAATATAAATATAATTAAATGAATTAACAAAATTCTAGCCTTATTAATATAATTATACCATACTTTTAGACAAAATTCACTAGTAATATCAAACAAAAAATTAAAAATAATTATAGTATCATTATACAAAGAAACATGAAAACCAATGAAATTATAAAGTATTTATTTAATATTAAATATGACTTCGTCAAATGCCACAAAGAGCAAGTGGTAAATTAGTGAATAATTAGTGTATATTTTTAGTTGTTAGATATGCTATAATAAGATTATAAGTGTCTATATTTAATCTTAATCACTAGTTTAAAACACTTTAATGTATAGGAGAGTGGATTATGAGTTATGGAAATGGCAAAAGCATAGGTTTAACCGTACTACTAAGTGTTATTACTTTTATAGTTGTAATCGCTGTAACCATAGGAATATGGTATAGGGTTAAAGGCTTTAATGAGATTCAAAATAACTTTTCATCTAATGCTGTATCAAGTAGCATTGATGAGATTAGCAAATTGGAGAATGACTATGATTTAATGCAAACCCCTAATACACAAATCAATATGGGCAATTTAATTTTGGTTAATGATTATTATGAATATAAGGGAGATAGCTCAGATATAACTATTATATATGAGAGTAAAAACGAGTTTTATTCCGTTAGCTCTTATGAAGATAGTGCAAAACCGATTGTGATTGAAAACCTTAATTTAATGCTTGAGGGATTTCACACAGCGACAAATAAAACGGATATAAATATTATAAGTGGATTTCGTACAAGGGAGTTGCAACAGCAATTATATAATGAGGGAGATGCCACATATGTTGCTCGCCCTGGACATAGTGAACATGAAACAGGATATGCAATAGATTTTGGATTATATGATGGGCAATATTCATCCCCATTTGATGGTACGGACGAATATGAGTGGATTTTACAGAATTGCTATAAATATGGCTTTATTTTAAGATATCCTTTAGGCATGGAGGGGTTAACACAAATTAATTATGAGCCTTGGCATTATCGCTATATTGGTAAACCACATGCATATTATATTTGGCAGAATAATATTTGTTTAGAACAGTATATTGAGTTGATGAGAATGTACCCATTTAATGGTGAACATTTAATAATTACTGATTATAATGCTGATATGTATGAAATATATTATGTGGCAAAGGACCCCATGGCGGAATATACAGGAGTACCAGTACCTAAGGATAAACCATATGAAATATCAGGAGATAATATTGGTGGATTTATTGTAACAGTGAAGATATAGTATTTAGATTTATCTATTAAATCTAGGCTGATAAGAATAACCGCACACTTTGAAAGGAGGGCGGTTATTTCTTTTTTGTATTATGACATACAATACTTACTTTGTAATCAAATATTTTAAAACCAGTCATAATGCACAAGAATATAAGGTTAATTTGTATAAGTGTACAGAGTTTTAATTGATTTGAAACAAAACAAGGTTTCTTATACACTTATAATATAGTAACCGGTTAAAAAGGCATTTGGAGGTGTAGAACAAAGATGAATAAAAATCAAAGCTTTGATGAAGATGTAAAGCTTGCAATTGACGGTGATTGTGATGCATTTGCAAGACTTTATTCTACCGTGTATAAGGATTTATACTATATTGCTATTTCTAGCCTTAGAAACCAACAAGATGCCTCTGATATTGTAAGTGAAACTGTGCTTGATGCTTTTGCTACAATAAGAAAACTAAGGAATGAAGGGGCATTTAAAGGTTGGATTG
>JAAYSW010000137.1 GCA_012523875.1 Clostridiales bacterium | reverse complement strand
TGGAACTTGTGCAACAACTGTTCCTCCATTCCCAACTATTTCAGTCTCAAGTCCTAATTCTGATAATGTTATTTGTGCATCGACTACAGCCTTGTTTACGAGTGAAGGAGTCACTACATCAAGTGTTGCTATTTCTTCATCAGAATATTCAGGATAATATCCTAAGTATGGCAATGCTTCCTCTAGTATATTTCTAGCATAAGGCACTGAAACAACGCTTCCATAATACTCCCCACCCATTGGCTCGTCAGCCATTATTAGCATTATTATTTCAGGATCATTTGCTGGGGCAAAACATACATATGAAGCAATGTATCTCATTTCATCATCACCATATACGTCTAGCTTTTGAGAGGTACCACTCTTTCCACCAATATGATACCCTTTTATGTAAGCATTACTTCCACCATTATTATTTACAACATATTCAAGAGAATCACGCATGATTGCGGATGTTTCTTCAGATATTACTTGTCGCTTAATTACAGTTTGATTTTTTAATATTACATTCCCATCATTATCAACAACTTTATCCACAACATAGGGAGTTACCAAATACCCCCCATTTATCGTAGCCGCATACGCATTAAGCATTTCAATTGGCGTTATCTTATTTGTTTGACCAAATGAAGATGATGCAAGCTCAACAGGCCCCATCCCCTCTAAGCCTTGATAATAACTTGAGGACTCACCAGGTAAATCTATGCCCGTTTTTTGAGTTAACCCAAAAGCCTCAAAATATTCAAAAAACTTATTAGCACCCAAAAGTGCTCCTATCTGCATGAAAGCAGGGTTGCATGAGTTTTTAAGTGCATCATTAAAATTCTGTGTCCCATGACCTGTTGTTCTCCAGCAACGCATCGGAGCAGTGCCTGGCACAACAACCATAGCACCTGAACAATCAAATGTACTATTTGTTGTTATAACCTTTTCCTCTAATGCTGCTGCACTTGTTACAACTTTAAAAACTGAACCTGGAATATAAATTTCACTTATTGATTTATTTTTCCATTGAGCATACAGTTCCGTCATACGTGCTTCCTGATATGCATCTCCCTCAAGTGTTGTTAAATGCTGAACAACCTTCTGGTCCGTAATTACATAAGGTTCATTCAAGTTAAAGCTTGGCCAATTAGCCATAGCCAAAATCGCTCCTGTTTTTGCATTCATGATAACCCCACAGGCACGTTCCTCCACTTGGTGAGTTGTAACCATCTCATTCAAATTCTTCTCTAAATAATATTGTAATGTGCTGTCTATTGTTAGATAAATGGAATTACCCGCCTGTGCGTCAAAGGTTTTGGAATATCTATAAGGCATCTCATCACCATTGGCGTCCATAGCTGATATCACCTTACCATCAGTGCCCGATAAATATTCATCATAATATGCCTCAACACCATACTGCCCCACACCATCAGCATTAGTGAAACCAATCACTGATGCTGCAAGTTCATTCTTAGGATAATACCTTTTCGTATCCTCCTCTATCTTGATTGAATTGATATTGTTCTCAATCATATATGAAGTAATTTCATCAGTAATTTTCTTTTCAACTTGTGTTTTCAACACTTTATATTGCGTATTCGCCTCTATTGATTCAAAAATTTTACTTTCCTCTATCTCAAGTTTTCTTGCAAGGAAAGTTACAATTTCAGCTTTCTCCTGTTCTATATCACGCATTACATAATCTGTACCCTGTTTAATAGCTCTTTCTTTTTTACTTTCTTCTCTGCTCTGAAGCCTTTCCATTTCTCCTCGAAACATCGATGGATCTATAAAAACTTTGAACACTGTGGCACTTTGAGCAAGGACTTTATTGTTAGAATCGTAAATCGTGCCCCTATTAGCAGAAATACTAATAGAACCAAAATGATATCTATTCGCTAAATTCTGATATTTAATATTATTTGTTATAGCTGTATCGGCAAGTTGCATGATTATTGCAAAAGCAAGCCCCATCAAAGCCAATAATACAATACGATTCGTTCTTCGCTTCATCGTTGCTGATGGTTTGTCAGACATTTACCAGAACCTCCCATCTTCGAGTATCACTTATTACTTATTTATAACTATATTTAATTATCCTAGTATATATTCCATAAACTCGTTAAAAGTATTCTTTATTTTTATAAATATATTCTCTTCTTCTTCTGGAATCTCAACCACATCATCCGTTTGAATTTGTATATATTCAATTTGAGATTTGTCAAGCTTTTTCAACCCCAAAACATTTTCAGCATAGTCCTCAACATTTTTTAGCGACATTTCAGCCTCTATCTCAACCTGCATTCTATTCTTTTCGCTCTGTAATTCCTCAAGTTGCCTATTTGCCTCTGATACTTCCTTATATATCGTACTTGTTTCTACCTTACCATATATAACAAGAAATAATAAAGATAATGCAAATATAGCTCCAATAAACACTTTAGGTGCAGATCCTTTTTTAGGCGTAATCTTTTTCATAGTAATATTGGGCTTGTTATTCGGCATTTCGTTAGGTATTCTATGAGGAATATTCAATGTTTGTTCATGACGGTATTTGCGGTCATTAACCGTAGCATATTCATTTGCCATAACAGCACCTAAATCCTTTCAATTATTCTAAGTTTAGCACTCCTGCTTCTATTGTTGATTTCCAG
>JAAYSW010000136.1 GCA_012523875.1 Clostridiales bacterium | reverse complement strand
CCAAATAAAAATATTGATAACCCTATAATTATTAAAAATGCACCGATAAGAAAACGTATAATCATTGGTGTCTCAAGTGGGGCGATTGTGAAATTAAGCAATAGGACAATTATGGTAATTGGTATAACAGATAGGGAAACTTCTCTTATTTTTTGGGTCAATACATTCAAAAACAGCACTTCCTTTCAGTTGATATATCATAAATATTAAAGCAAATTATACGCTTTGTTTATTAACATACATCTAATATCATATCATGTTCCATATATATTGTCAATATTTAAAAATAAACTTTTACATTTCTAATTTACAATGCTATAATAATAGTGTATAATTGTAAATAGGAATTGAGGTGTATTATATTGAAGTTTTTACATTTGGCTGATTTGCATTTGGGAAAGCGTGTTAATGAATTTTCGATGATAAATGAACAAAAACACATATTAAACCAGATTATAGAGGTAGCTCTTGATTTAGGAATTGATACAATTATTATTGCAGGAGATGTCTATGATAAGACAATTCCAAACAATGATGCAGTTATCCTATTGGATAATTTTTTAACAAAGCTTACATCAGAGGGCATTTCTGTCATTATGATTAGTGGTAATCATGATTCTTCAGAACGGCTTAATTTTGGTAGTAGGCTTATGAAAAAAAATAAAGTATATATCAATAGCATTTTCGATGGCAAGATGAATAAGGTTGTATTTAACGATGGTTATGGTGCTTTAAATATCTATACATTACCCTTTGTTAAACCTGCATTAATCGCTACATTTTATCCAGACTTTAAGATAACAACATATGATAAGGCCATAAAGGTCATAATGGAAAATACTGAAATTAATACAAGTGAAAGAAATATGCTGGTGGCACATCAATTTGTTACGAGCGGGAGTGAAAGCCCCGAACGTTCTGAATCTGAAAGTATTTCAGTTGGAGGTATAGATAATGTTGATGCATCATCATTTGATAAATTTGATTATGTCGCATTAGGGCATTTGCATAAAAATCAAAAAATAGGCAGAGAAACAATTCGTTATTCTGGTTCTCCTTTGAAATATTCTATATCTGAGGTTAATCATAAAAAATCTATAACATTCATTGACATGAAGGAGAAAGGTAAAACTATATTAAAAAACATTCCTTTAATGCCTATAAATGATTTAAGAGAAATAAGGGGACCTATAGCAAGTCTTGTTGACGAAAACATTGCTAGACTTAATAACACTAATGATTATATTCATGCAATACTTACAGATGAAGAACAAATTTATGATGCAATAGGTCAGTTAAGGAGTGTGTATCCTAATACAATGAAAATAAGCTTTGATAATAGCAAAACAAAAATTAATGAAACATTTTCAGGGTTATCAATGGATTTAAATACTAAAAGTGATTTAGAATTATTCCAGGAGTTTTATGCCATTCAGAACAATAGGGAAATGAGTGATAAGCAAATTGAATTTATAAGTAAATTGCTATCAGATTAATTCAAGAAGCCTCTATTTTAAATAAATTGCACAAAAACTATTGCTTTTATTAAAGAAATATGGTACAATAATTATGTTGATTTTTTTCAATAAATATATTTATCATATATTGAATACTAGCCAAAGGAGGCATTAACAATGATTTGTGACCTGCATTGCCATACAAAGCTTTCTGATGGTTCTCTAGGCATAGAGGATATTATCTCCCAAGCTAAAAAGACGAATATTGATTTTATATCTATAACGGATCATGACACCCTTTCTTCATTTTCAAGAGTAAGCATTTTGGGTGAAAGATATGGTGTTAAGGTTATTCAAGGTGTCGAAATGTCAGCATGGGATAAAGAAAGAGGCAGAAAAGTACATATTTTATGTTATGCCCCACAAAAACCGGATAGATTAGAAGGATTATGCTTGAAGTCTTGTGAGATTCGCAAAGCTTGCTCTAAAGAAATGGTCGAAAAGGTTATGAAACTTTATCCAATTAGTTTGGAAAGCGTTTTAAAGCATGCGACTAGTAGTAAAAGCATTTTTAAGCAGCACATTATGCATGCTTTAATAGAGTATGGATATGCAATGGAGTTTTATGGGGAACTAAATCATGAACTCTTTAACTTGAAGGATGGTAGCTGCCTTGTTGAGCGTGAATATCCTGATGTGAGGTTTGTGCTGGACTTAATTCATTCTGCAAGGGGAGTTGCTGTTATGGCACATCCTATAGAATATGATAGCTTAGACTTAATGGAAGAATTAGCATTAAAAGGTAAGATAGATGGCGTGGAGGCTTTTCATTATTCTGCAAATGAAGAACAAAGAAAGACTATTTTAGAAATAGCAAAAAGGTATAATTTAATTGTCACTGGTGGTTCTGATTTCCACGGACTTTATAACTCGCAGCCAACCCATCTTGGGGGAAATTCAACATCAAAAGAAAACATTGATAAAATACTAAAGTTAGCAAGTAAAGGTAGATTAAAGCCAACAGATAAAACAAACGCTATTTAAAAATAATATAAATTAATATAATAAGGATGAATTTTACATGGATATTATGCAATCAGCTTTAGAAAAACATTATGAATGGAATGGTAAAATTGAGATTATTTCTCGTGCAAATATAACCAACCGAAATGAATTATCCCATGCATATACTCCAGGTGTGGCTGAGCCATGCCTGGAAATAGAAAAAAACCCCGATTTATCATTTGAGCTAACTAGGCGTAATAATTTAGTAGCTGTTGTTACAGATGGTTCTGCAGTTTTAGGGCTTGGAAACATTGGTTCCTTAGCTGCAATGCCAGTTATGGAGGGAAAATGTGCATTATTTAAGGAGTTTGCTGATGTAGACGCATTCCCTATTTGCATTGATTCTAAAAATACGGAGGAAATAATCCGTACAATTGAACTTATATCTGGAGGTTTTGGTGGAATAAACTTGGAGGATATTTCTGCCCCTAGATGTTTTGAGATAGAAAAGAGATTAAAGGAAAAACTAAAAATACCTGTTTTCCATGATGACCAGCATGGTACTGCTATCGTTGCAAGTGCTGCCATGATAAATGCTGTAAAACTTGCTGGTAAGGAAATGAACAACATGACCCTAGTAATAAATGGTGCTGGGGCAGCTGGGATAGCAATCGCTAAGCTTTTTATATCCTTAAAAATAGGTAATATTATTATGGTTGATATAGATGGAATTATATGTAATGGAGATGAGTTTAGCAATCCAGCACATTATGATATAGCTAAATTAACTAATAAAGATAAGAAAAAAGGTTCATTATATGATGCAATAAGGAATGCCGATGCTTTTATAGGTGTATCAAAACCTAATATTGTTACTGAGGAAATGATCAAATCAATGGCTACAAAACCTATAGTTTTTGCTATGGCAAATCCAACCCCTGAAATTATGCCTGATAAGGCAAAAAAAGCAGGTGCATTTATTGTTGGAACTGGAAGAAGTGATTTTTCAAATCAAATTAATAATGTTATTGCTTTCCCAGGTGTTTTTAAAGGTGCATTAGCTGTTAGGGCTTTAGATATCAATGAAGAAATGAAACTAGCTGCCGCCCATGCAATAGCTAATAGTGTACCTGTAGATAGACTAAATTGTGATAACATCCTACCTGATCCGTTTGATAAGTCTGTGCCTAAAGCAGTAGCCCGTGCTGTTGCAAATGCTGCAATTGAATCAAATATTGCGGTAATTAAGGAATTTGATATAAAATGAAAATAACTTATAAACCTCAAGGTGTTTGTTCAAGGAATATTAAAATTGAGATCGAGAATGATATTATAAAGAATGTTACTTTCATTGGTGGTTGTGATGGAAATGCTAAAGGAATATCGAGGCTCATACAAGGCATGAATAAGGATGATGTAATAAAGAAATTAAGTGGAATTACTTGTGGCAATAGGGCTACATCATGTCCTGCACAGCTTGCTAAAGCTTTAAAGGAGAACTTTTGATTTGGCATATAGATAGTGCGCTTATGCGTACTATCTTTTCAGCATTATCCTTAATATTTTTTGTTATATTTATTATTCCTATTTCATTCGGTATATTTAACTTAGGCAATGCAAGTGGTAGTATAGCTTTTTTACTATTGTCCTTTTTCTTTATTTTCAATAAAACCATAGCAAGAATGCTCGATAAATTATGGACTTATAGTATAGGAAAAGTCATAATTATTGTAGTAACAGCATTTATTATTATAGGTTTATCTATTGTAATTATTATTTCAGCCCTTATGATTAATGCTATGAATGATTATCCAAAAGATAACGCTAATGTTGTGGTGATTTTAGGTTGTAAGGTTAATGGTACAATCCCAAGCCTGATGCTAACAAAAAGGCTTGAATCTGCTTATGGCTATCTTAGCGAAAATGAAGATGCTTTGGTGATAGTATCAGGTGGCCAAGGAGAGGGTGAAGATATATCAGAAGCGCAATGCATGAAGAATTATTTAATTGATAAAGGAGTTTCAGAAGATAGAATTATTATGGAGGACAAATCAACTGATACTTATGAAAATATTTTATTCTCAAAACAATTGATGGTTGATTTGGAATTAGAAAGTAAGATTATAATAGCTACAGATGGTTTTCATCAGCTGCGTGCAAAAATGATTGCAGATAAGCTTGATATACAAACATATAGCATATCAGCTAAAACACCAGTTTATCTTTTGCCTACTTATTGGATAAGAGAATGTTTTGGTGTAATAAATGAACAAATGGGATTTTAGAAAAAAGTTTTTCATAAATTTATCTAATTACACCAAACTTATATTTGGTGTAATTAGATACTGAAAATCTGGCATAATCTTTTGTGCTGATTACTGCATTGATGCTATTGATATACCTAGCAAAGAAAGTAAAACGGCATAGCCGATACTGCCGACTATGCCGTTTTTTAAAAAAGAATATTAATCGCTATGGTAAAGCACCATTCAGCGGATTTTGTTTTCAAGTTATCATCTTATATAGTATTATATAGGATATTTTAAACTCTATTTTATTCTTGCGGACCTAAATCTTCCTGAGCAATCTGTTTAACTAAGAATTTAGCTATTTGCATATTATCAGCCATATCCAGCCTATCATCATATACGCAGTTAGCATTTTCTTTTGCTGTAGCTGAAAGTTCAACTGCACCAACTAGGTATTTGTTAAATTCAATTACATCAGTAATTCTTACCATTCCATCAAGGTTAATATCGCCATAAAGAGCCTTATCCCAATCAATTTCATCCTTATTGTCTTCCTCATCAGTAGTCGTTACCGTTGTTCCTTCTGAAGATATAGTTGTAATGTCAGTAATATCGCCCTCATCCGTAGTTGTTATCGTTGTTTCTTCCGAAGATGAAGTAGTAATATCAGTAGCATCCCCCCCATCGGTAGTAGTAGTATCATCAGTACTAATAGGGGCTTCAGAGGGCGTAGTCGTCGCAGATGTATCTTCTGTAATTGTTGTTTCTGTATCTTCTGTAGCCTCAGTTCCTGTTGTTTCTAAAGTAGTTGTTTCAGGGTCCTTTACATCTTCAAATACAGAGCTAACCTTAGATGTGTTAAGCATACCATAAACAGAATTTACTACAGTGTCGCCCCATTCTGTAAGTGTATTACCTGTGTAATCAGTCACCATATCGAGGTATGAAACCTCACTACCATTTCCATGCCATGACCATGCCAACCAACCTGTGTTCGTTTCCTCACAGTAACTCATAATCGTTTCTTCATCAACATCACCATCACTATGATTCCAACCAAATTCACCAATACAAAGTGCTAGATCTTGATTTAAAACACCATCAATATTCTGCTTTATCACCCCTTCATTTCCACCTGCTGTACCATACATATGTATTGCAAAAATAATATTTTCTAGTGGATCTGAATTTAAAACTTCCAAGCCTTTATCATGAATTGCCTTACCATATTGTCCCCACCCTGCCGCATCAACCATGATATTATGGGTTAAGCCAGCATCTCTTAAAAGATTTACTGCCTGCTTATAAGATTTAGCCCACTCATCTGAGTTTTGGTCGCCTCTCCATTCATTTGCAATATTAATAATTACTTTGTCTTCCTTACCAATGTAAGCATCCTTAATTTCTACAAAGTATTCTGCTGCCTTCATCAATGATTCATGAGTGTTATATCCTGTAGCATCATGAACTTCTAGAACAGCAATCATCTCATTTTCTTCACATATTTTAATAAGATTTTTTACTGTAGAAACACTATCCTTATTCCATTGTTCACCATTGGATAATACTATTCTTACCGTGTTTGCACCGTATTCTGCAATCTTTGGTAATGCAACTGTTTCAGTACCCTTATACCATGTGAATGCATAGTTTACACCCCTCATAACAAATGGGTTATCATTAGCATCCTTAAGCGTAGAGCCATCCACATAAAAACCTTTTACTGGTGTTAGTGGTTCATCATCTTCATCACCATTAGTTGATTTAACAACATTCCAATTAGTTAACTTAACACTACCTGCTTGCATTGTATTGCCAGTAGTTGCAACTATCATGTTAATTCTTTGAACATATAACAAATCTGCAATTGGGGAATTATTAACCCAATCAGTATCTGCTGATTTCCATTCATCTTCTTGTGGGTTATAAACAACATCCTTTGTTTCCCCTGCTGGAATAATAGTCTCTAGGCTTTCCCACCAATTCCAGTCACTTCCTGTGCATAGTGCAAAAGAATATGCTATATCAAAGTCGTTTGGATTCTCGATTGAAAAACTAACAGATTCATATTCAGTCCAATCTTCCTCAGGTGAACCGTCATTACTAAATCCAGCTACGCTGTCATGTTCGTCACTTGGATTAATGTTAAATGAAACTACTAATTCCTCAGAGGAATTGCTTACTGAAGTTGTAGCAGTTTGGTACCCTTCTGTTTTAGTCCAATTATATCCTCCGAATCCGTTTGCAACTGCATTTACTGAGGTCATGAGACTTGTACTTATTAGCGTAATGACATAAATATCGCTGACATTTTTTTAGACATATAAAAACTCCTTTTCATTATTATATATATTTTATTATATCATTTATTAGAGTTTTGTCAACATTTTATTTACACAATTATAGATTATCAACAAAATATAGTGGTAACCCGTTAACTTATTTTAATGTTTTTGAATAAGAATAGGCAAGAAATATTAACTTTTCGTGAATAATGTTACTATTTTATAAACAGTTCTGTTTTTTAAATGATTTTTATTGATTTATGCGAATTTTATGTTATAATTTAATAAAATGCATAAAATTAGTAGACCATTAAATTAAGGAGAATGCTATAATGAAAGTTTTATTTATTGGCGGTACTGGCATTATAAGTTCTGCAATTTCTAAACAGTTAATAAATGAAGGATGTGAGTTGTACCTCCTAAATAGAGGAAACCATAACAATGTATTGCCCAAAGGGGCGATTAACCTTGAATGTGATATAAATGATGAAACAAAAGTATTTGAAATAATTAAGGATATGAACTTTGATGTTGTTGCTGATTTTATTGCCTTTGTACCATCCCAAATTGAACGTGATTATCGATTATTCAGCGATAAAACTAAACAATATATCTTTATTAGTTCTGCTTCTGTTTACCAAAAGCCACCTTCCAATTATATAATAAATGAGGGGACTACACTGTCTAATCCATATTGGGATTACTCAATGAATAAAATAGCCTGCGAAGAAAAATTATTACAAATGCACAGGAAAACAGGATTTCCTATCACAATTGTTAGGCCAAGTCATACCTATTCTGAGATATATATACCCCTGGCTGTTCATGGTAATAATGGCAGTTGGCAAGTCATAGAACGTATGCTTAAAGGCAAACCAGTTATAATTCATGGCGATGGCACATCACTATGGACTTTAACACATAACTCTGATTTTGCAAAAGCATTTATTGGGCTTATGAGTAATCCTCATGCTATCGGGGAAACAGTTCATATAACATCGGATGAGGTGCTTACATGGAACCAAATTTATGCTAGTATCGCTAATGCTTTGGGGGTTACATTAAATTCTGTTCATATTTCATCTGAATATCTAGATATGTGTACTAAGGGTAATTTAAAAGGTAGTTTAATCGGTGATAAATCAAATTCAATAGTATTTGATAATAGTAAGATAAAAAGTCTTGTTCCAAACTTCACTGCTACAAAAAGATTCGATCAGGGAATAAAAGAAACCTTGGATTACATTTTTGCTCATCCTGAATTACAGATTGCTGATCCTGAATTTGATAAATGGTGTGATATTGTCATTAGTGAATTTGACAAAGCCATAATCAATATAAAAGAGAAACTCTCATGATGGCGGAAAATATGAAGGATTATTATGGAGATGAACTTAAAACTTTCATCATAGAGATAGAGTTAAATCATGAAACAAGATATGTTCGTACAAAAAAAGTCGCTATTTATTCTAAGGAAATTGCTAGGAAGTTTGCCCATAAAAAATCTGCTAAACGTTTCTTTAAGGGTTCTGTATTTGATGAATTAAATTGCAATTGGCGTGTGGTTGAACTCAAACCTGAAGAAAATAGTTTGTTTTAAGACGTATGAGGACCCTTTAATAAAATAGAGAGCCTCCGCCAATAAATTCTCGTACTAGGGACATATTATCAATAATGTCTGTAGGAATTGAATTAACTTCTGATAAAAGTTGGATAAGCATTCTGCAATCTTCTGTATTTTGATATTCTCTTTGCACCCCTAATAAATCATTAAGTAAGATATTTTTATACGCAGATGGCTCATATGATATAAACGTATCAATATCAAAGTTTGCCCTTTTCTTATAAGGCATAATATATAAATCTTCTCCCCTAGATACGCTTTTGAACATATCAAATACCTCTTCGAGTCTTCTGCCCCGAAACATTTTGTCCCTTATAAGCCTTCTCATTAGGCGGATTGCCTTTGGGTGTATTACTGTCCCATCATTACATTTTACACGTGTCCTCACACTAACATAAACCTTTATTGTATAATCTGAAACATCTTCCCCTATTACATATGGGTTTAACGCATGGATACCCTCTATTAAGATTACATGACCTTTTTCTCGTCTAAACGGTACTGAAGATGCTCTCATCTGTGTTTTAAAATCAAATATCGGAATATCTATAGGTTCACGATCTATCAGCTTTTTTATATGATCATGCAATAGCTCAATATCTAGCCTCCTTGGCGATTCTAAATCAATCTTACCACACTCATCAAAAGGCATGTTCTTAGCATTCTTAGGTAAGAAGTAATTATCTAAGGATATTGTTTTTGCCTTATGCCCAGCATCTGTAAGTCTTTTCTCAATTATTAGTGAGGATGTCGTCTTTCCTGAACCAGATGGACCTGATACTAAAATCACTGGCTTTTCATGGTCTTCAAGCATTATTTTTTTTGCAATATTATTTAATCTGTTGTGATAATTATTTTCTACCTTTCTTATAAACTCGTCCCTATTCTCACTGATATTTTTATTAATTTCTTTTGTTGAAATATATTCCAATTACTATTCCCTCCCTGTTTATTTAACATGCTCATCTTATTATAATAAATATACACATAAATAACAATAGGTAGACCATTTTATTTTTTAGTTAGTCAGAATTGTTACATATAATATCTTATTATTGTCCATAATATAAATAAATTATAAGGATAGGTGATTTTAATGTTTAATTTAAAAGTTGCAAAAGTCAAAGGTTATGAGATTATAGATTCCAGAGGGAATCCTACAGTACGGGCTGAGGTAATTCTTTCAAGTGGTGCTATGGGAGCTGCTAGTGTCCCTTCTGGTGCATCTACCGGTATGTTTGAAGCACATGAATTGCGCGATGTTAATTCTAATCGTTATTATGGCAAGGGTGTAATTGAGGCTGTAAATAATATTAATAATATAATAAATCCTGCCCTTAATGAATTTAATTCCATTGAACAATCAAAAATTGATGATTTATTAATTCAGCTTGATGGAACTGAAAATAAATCAAAACTAGGTGCAAATGCTATCTTAGCAGTATCCTTGGCTGTTGCCAAAGCTGCAGCAAGACATTATCGCCTTCCATTATATAAATATCTAGGTGGAGTTAATGCTAATACAACACCTGTTCCCATGATGAATATTCTTAATGGGGGTGCTCACGCTTCAAATAATATAGATATCCAAGAATTTATGATTATGCCTATTGGTGCTGAATCATTCAGCGAAGCTTTAAGGATGGGTACTGAGATATATCATAGCTTGAGCATCATCCTTAAAGAAAAGGAACTTTCTACCACTGTTGGTGACGAGGGTGGTTTTGCTCCAAACTTAAACTCTGATGAGGAAGCTATTCAGTATATTTTAGGGGCTATAAAGCGTGCAGGATTTGATTATGATGATATTAAAATTGCTCTTGATGCAGCAAGTAGTGAATGGTATAAAGATGGTAAATACCTATTGCCAAAAAGAAATGTTGAATATAGCACTGACGAACTGATTTCATATTGGGATAAATTATGCAGTGATTACCCTATTATATCCATCGAGGATGCATTAGGTGAACAGGATTGGGAAGGCTGGGCTAATCTAACTAGAAGGTTGGGAGATAAAATACAATTGGTTGGTGATGATTTATTTGTAACAAATCCAGTGCATCTAAAACGTGGCATTTCAGAAAACGTTGCCAATTCTATATTGATAAAGCCTAACCAAATCGGTACTCTCACTGAAACTTTATCTGCTATACAAATTGCTAAGAGTGCAGGATATAGCACTGTAATTTCACACCGTTCAGGCGAAACTGAGGATACTACAATTGCAGACATTGCTGTTGGGGTTAATGCGGGACAAATTAAAACTGGTGCACCATGTAGAACTGATAGAGTAGCGAAATACAATCGCCTTTTAAGGATTGAAGCTGATGGTATTCACAAATACTATAAAATGAGATAAATAATTCATTTTAAATAACCCTCTATGATAAAACATAGAAGGTTATTTTATCCTTATATTGTACTTAATTTGACCCAAGATCAGTGATTTCAATCTGCCTACACAAAAATTTCGCAATTGCCATATTATCAGCCATACTTATCTTACCATCATGGACGCAATCTGCATTTTCTCTTTGCTTAGCATTAAGCTCTAATATGCCTACAAGGTATTTATTAAGTTCAATAATATCTAAAATTGATACTTCCCCATCCAAATTAAGATCACCATATAATGGAGTCGGTTCAATTGCTGTTGTTCCCATTATTTCCGTTTCTTCGCTCGTAGAAGTTTCAGAGGTAGTACCAATAGTGGTAAAAATATTGCTACTATCAGTACTTTCTGAGGGTGTAGACTCAATCACCGTTGTAATCTCAGATTCATCGCTTGTGCTAGTTTCACTAGTTGTAATTTCAGGTTCAGTGGTAGTAGTTTCATCACTACCATAGCCGTCTAATGTATATGTCTTTAGATCTGGCAATTCATCAAGTGTAATGCAATAATCACTATTATACATCTCTATCAGATTCTCTTTAGGATTTACCTCATCACTCATTAAATAATAGTTATACCATGGACAAAACCAAAGCCATGCTGCACCATCACTTAAAAGATTTTCAAGTGAAGGGATTGTATCATTTTCTGACATGGTTACCATCTTCTTACCATTTGTGCTGGCAACAAGATTATAGAAAGTAGATGAAATTGATGATAAATTAGGTAAACCATCAACTGCATTATACTTATCATAACCTATAATATCGACATAATCATCACCTGGATACCAATCAGCTGATGTTTGAAAAGTATATCCTGTCCATACCCAAATAAGATTATTAAATCCATATACATTTGTTAATTGGTCATATAATAAGTAATAAAGCTCCTTACAAGCCTCTGCTCCCTCTGCTCCCCACCAAAACCATGCACCTTCAGCTTCATGGAGTGGTCTGAATAAAACTGGAACATCTGCATCATAAAGTATTTGGAGTTTTGAAGCTAGAAATTCTATATCTGCCATTAAAATTATATTTTCTTCTGTTCCCTCCTGCAATGCTTTTGTTATGCTAAATGTTGTGCCATCAGGATAGGCATCAGATTTATAATAAAACTTTGCATCCCCATCGTCATTTGGTACTCCCCAATGATAACAAAGTGTTGCGATACCTCCAACATCATTAACCCATTCCACTATTCTTTCTGCGGCACGATCATCCCAATATGAAGTAGTGTTGTAATTTAAAAAATCAAATCCTCTTACTGCAACTTGTTTTCCTGTGGTTTCAAGGATATATTCAAACTCACTCTCATTATCTGTAAGTTCACTATCTGAATAATTATAATTATGTGAGCCACAGTATTCCTGTTGCCCTGCTAGAACATGTTTACCATATATATCGCAAAGATAATTATATAATCTCTTTGCAGAATCACTAGCATTCTCATTAATAAGTGTGCGTGTAGGTGAAAGGCTCACTGTATTCTCATCAGCTTCTTTTATAATTAGGTAATCAAAAAGTGTGTATCCCCAATATGCTTTTATTTGTATATTATTTTCTCCTGATTCTAATTTAACATATCCAGCCGATAATTCTGCAAAGCTTTCATTATACGGAAAGCTTATTTCCCCTTGGTTTACACCGTTAACATTAAGGTATTGTACCTTTTTAACTGGATCAAAAGGCTGACAATAACGAATAATTAATTCATAAAGCCCTTCCTTTTCCACTGTAATAGGCAAAGTAGCAGAACAACCCTTTTGCCCTAGAGAAACAAATCCTGTACCCGACCAATTTGAAATATCACATGAATTGCCTTTGGCACTCTCTTCAATAACCTCCCAACTTTCAACACTACAACTATCTAAAACTCCATTTTCAAATTCATATTTAATACCCTCATCAGCAAAAATAGTATCAGTAGGCATTAGCGTTATAGAATTTCCAAAAATTAAAGTAAAGGAAGTTATTATAGAAATAACTTTTTTCTTATATCTTCTAAACATACAAGTTCCCTCCATAATCCTAATATAATATTTATTCTTTATTATTAAATTATACCACAATTATAGCAGAATTTCAACTTATTTTACAATGCTTTGGTTATTCATAAATCGCATCAGCAATCTTTTTAAATATAGGGGCAGCCTCATCATTACCAAAGCCTCCATCCTCAACAAGTACCGTAACTGCATACTTAGGATTAGCTACGGGAAAAAAGCCTGTTATCCAAGCATGGCATATATCCTTTCCATCTTCATCGTATCTACCTGTTTGTGCTGTTGATGTTTTCCCAGCCGCAAAGGTATTATTAGGCCTTGCATTGGAGTTCTCATTCTCATTTATGGCAGCTATCATATAATCTTGCATTTCAAATGCTATGTCTGTTGAAAGAGCTTTTGTATAAACAATTTCGTCCTCTTCATCAACTGTTTCACCATCCGTAGTAGTTCCTCTAATAAGTTTTGCTATTGGCAAGTCTCCCCCGTTTGCGATAGCACTTGTAAACGTTGTTATTTGAATTGGTGTCGCTAGTAGTTTTCCTTGCCCAAATGAGAAATTACTTTTTTCAGCAAGGATATTTAACTCATTAATAGATGGGAGGTTTCCACTGGAAGAAATTATGTTTTTTGCTAAAATTGTTTCTCTGCCAAATCCTAAAATGCTTGACATATTCCATAATCTTTCTGTATCAATATGCTGTACTAAATTAATAAAATATGTGTTGCAAGAATCTATTATGGCAGATTTCATATCTAGCTCTCCATGACCATTCCTTTTATGGCAGTTAAACTCTTGACCATTAACATCTATTGATCCAGTACATTCATATATGAAATCCCTACTTAGCCCTCCATTTAATGCTTCTGCAGCTATAACCAACTTAAATATAGACCCAACATTATAGGCATATAGTGCTCTGTTTATTAAGGGGGAATCCCCAGAGGCAATAGCCTCTTCAAGCATCTTTACGCTATAGCTCGGCTTGCTCACCATAGCTCTTATTTCTCCTGTTTTTACATCCATAACCACAACTGCCCCTTTTGTCATATTCACCGTTATGTCTTCACAAATCTTCTGGATATTCGTATCAATTGTTGTTACGACGCCAGCATTAACTTTTTCAGCATAGCTTATCAATTTATCCTTACCATTAAGTACACCCCCTGTTCCATCAATGTTAAATGTTACTTTGTTCTTGCTTTCTATGGATTTTAAAAATTCGTTAAATGATAATTCAATGCCAGTTACCCCTATACCATTTTGAGAATATCCAATAATATGCTGTGCTATTTGGTTTTCATTATTTCTTACAGGCACCTTAAATACCGTTATGTCTTCACATTCAAAAGAATCCCTAGTAACAGCACATACGAAAGGTGTTTTATACCTTAATTTATTATAAAAATCATTTCTATCACTTACATATGCCGAAATTTCCTTAATTGCTTCCTGGCTTGGATTCACTGCTGCTAAATACTCATAATAATTATTATTAAGGAGCTTAAAATTGCAATCATAAATGTTTCCATTTATCACACCAACATCCAAAGTATATTTTCCTTGATTGTGAACTGCTTGCTTATATTCATCAGTACTCATTACAATAAATGTTCGCATATATAATGTTGAAAATAATGATAAGAAAATGATGGATAAAGCAATTAATCTTTTATACATATAGTTATCTCCTTTTATATTATAACTTTATAAAAGTATTGACAACCATATACAAAGTATTCAATTTGAGGGATAACCCATAGTCATACTGCAAATCTATTATCTAACATAAGAAACAATTTCATAGTATTTTTAGATAAAAATAGTCCATAGATTAAAGCATTAAAGCTAAAACCTATGGATATTTTTATTTATAATTTAAATAAATAATCACCAGTGGGTTATTTTTTTCTTTTATCAATAACTCTAACAGCCTTACCCTCTGAACGAGCAATGCTTTTAGGTTCAACTAAGCGTATCTTAGCTGCAACTCCGAGCGTTGATTCAATCCCCATTTTTATAATCTGTTCTTGTTCTTCTATATTCCTTACAGTATCAGAAAACATTTCCTGCGAAATTTCAACTTGAACTTCCAATGTATCATTATTGTTAGCCCTATCAACAATTAATTGATAATGAGGCGCTGTGTTACCAAGCTGTAATAATACACTTTCCACCTGTGATGGAAATACATTGACTCCCCTTATTATAAGCATATCATCTGAGCGTCCTGCTGGCTTTAACATTTTAACCAATGTCCTTCCGCAAGAACAATCCCCTCTTTGCAGTACTGCTATATCCCTTGTCCTATATCTTATAAGTGGAAATGCTTCCTTTGTTATACAAGTGAATACAAGCTCTCCCTGTTCTCCATCGGGCAACACTTCACCAGTATCAGAATCAATTATTTCTGGAATAAAATGATCCTCATTTATGTGCATTCCTGTCTGCTCCGAACATTCAAACGATACACCAGGACCTACAATTTCAGATAATCCATAGATATCATAAGCCTTTATCCCAAGCTTATCCTCTATTTCAAGACGCATTTCCTCAGTCCATGGTTCTGCACCTAAGATTCCTGCTTTAAGCCTTATATCTTCTTTCTTGATTCCCATTTCAGCCATTGTTTCAGCAAGATACAGTGCATAAGATGGAGTACAGCAGATAAACGTTGAGCCAAAATCTTTTATAATTGTAATCTGTCTTTGCGTATTCCCTACGGAAACAGGAATTACTGTCATACCTACCTTTTCTGCACCGTAATGCAAACCTAGTCCACCTGTAAATAAACCATATCCATATGATACATGCATAAAATCATTTTTTGTTGCACCAGCGGCAATTAATGCCCTTGCACAACATTCCTGCCAAAGTTTAATATCATTTTCAGTATAGCCCACAACTATTTGTTTCCCTGTTGTGCCAGAGGATGCGTGAACCCTCACAACCTCTTCCATAGGAACAGCAAATAAGCCGTATGGATATGTATCACGCAAATCCTGCTTCATTGTAAAAGGCAACTTATGTAAATCATCTATTGAATTGATATCCTTAGGTTTAATATTTGATTCATCCATTTTGTTTTTATAATATGGTACATTTTCATAAATTCTTCTTACAGTTTGCGATAACCTAAAGCTTTGGAGCGATTTAATCTCACTCCTTGTTGCACATTCTATTGAAGCGTTCCAATAACCTTCCAACTATATTCCCCCTTAATTAAATTTATATGAGCAACAATAATCGGCATAATCTTCAACTATGATTTTAAAGCTTGAATTTTCAGGCACTATAAAACTCTCGCCTTCGACATAGGTTTTGTAGTTGTTTTCACCCTTTAACATTATATTCATCTCGCCACCCATAATTTCCATAAGCTCCTCTGCATCTGTGTTAAATTCATAGATGCCTGCAAGCATAAAACCTAGCGTTTTTCTTTCCCCACTAGATAAAAGTATTGTTCTGCTCGTAACATTCCCATCAAAGTAAACATTTGCTTTTTTAATTACGGATACATTTTTAAATTCCATATTATTTTCCCCAATTTAGTTATTTATGCTAATACTTTGCATTATATTTTTAAAGGTTGTAAAGTATAAAAATTGAGAGCGCATTTTAAATACATCCATATCCCACTATATTATGCCAAATATATGTTTATATATTCTTTCCAAGATCGAAAGCTTTTTTATTCAACTCTAAAAACTTTGCAGGAACACATTCCTCTAAAGCCTTTTGCCATAGGTTGTCATCAAACCCCATTTTAGTTGATAGTACACCCATCAAAACAACATTTGATGCCTTTGCATTCCCTGCCTCCTCAGCAAGTACTAGTGCATCAATAGGGATTATGTCTATACCCAATGCTTTTATTTTTTCAATTATTTGTATAGGATATTGTGCTGCACCTGTTATAACTGGCATTGGATCAATTTGTTGTGTAGATACTATTAAATGTCCACCTTCTTTAAGGTATGAAACATATCTTGCACCCTCAAGTAATTCGAATGCAACTATAACATCAGCCTCCCCCTTTTCTATTACAGGAGAGTATACATTCGCTCCATACTTAACATATGTAACTACTGAACCGCCACGTTGCGACATTCCATGCACTTCACTTACCTTAACCTCAAAGCCCTGGGATAACAGAACATTACCTAAAATCCTTGATGCAAGCAATGAACCCTGTCCACCTACGCCTACTATCATTATTGATTTTGTTTCCATTATTCGTTACCTCCAATTGCATCGAATTTGCACTTTTGCATACAAACACCGCAACCTACACATTGTGTGTGGTTTATTTCAGCCTTACCGTCTTTCATAGAAATAGCTGGACATCCTATTTTCATACACATCTTACATGATTTACATTTATCTCTATCTACCCTTAGTGCAGGTTTATGCTTAACATATTTCAGCAATGCACAAGGACGTCTTGATATTATTACAGATGGTTCATCCACTTCTAATTCTTCCGTAATAGCTTTTTCTGTTTCAGCAAGATCATATGGATCAACTACTCTTACCCTATCTATTCCAATCGCCCTACAAAGTGATTCTAAATCAACCTTTGCAGATACATCACCCTTTAAATTATATCCAGTAGTAGGATTGTGTTGATGCCCTGTCATACCTGTGATAGAGTTATCTAATATTAAAACTGTTGAGTTTGTAGTGTTATATGCAACATTTACAAGCCCTGTCATACCGCTATGCATAAAGGTAGAGTCACCTATCACTGCCACGGATTTCTTTTCACTATCCGTACCCCTTGCCTTATTAAATCCATGCAATCCTGATATGGATGCACCCATACAAATTGTAGTATCCATAGCTGAAAGTGGTGCTGATGCCCCTAAGGTGTAGCAACCAATATCCCCAGATACCATAAGCTTATTCTTAGACAAAACAGAGAACACTCCCCTATGAGGACAACCAGCACACATTACTGGTGGGCGTACAGGCACAGATTCAGGGAACTCCTTATAATCTAACTTTTTACCTAGCATTTTCTCTGCAATTATCGATTGTGAAAGTTCACCTATAAACCCAAATAACTCTTTACCCTTTACATCAAGTCCAAGCTTTTTGCAATGTGTTTCAATTATATCATCAAGTTCTTCAATAATATATACCGTTTCAAATTTCTCAGCAAAATCAATGATTAGCTTTTTAGGAAGTGGATTTACAATCCCAAGCTTTAAATATGAAACGGTATCACCTAAGGCTTCTTTTGCATATTGATATGCAATTCCGCTTGTAATAATACCTATTTTAGTGTTATTTATCTCAACCTTATTTAATTTAGATGTTTCAGAAAATTCAATAAGCTTTTGAGTTCTTTCCTCAACAAAAATATGTCTGCCACGAGCCATTGCAGGCATCATTACATATTTTTGTGGATTTTTTACATATTCCTTTAGAGGAGCTTCTTCTCTTGGACAGACTTTTACCGAACTCTGTGAGTGAGATACTCTTGTTGTAAGTCTTATTATAACAGGTGTATCAAATTCTTCAGATATTTTAAAGCCCTCAACAACATAATCTTTGCATTCTGCTGAATCCGCTGGCTCAAGCATCGGAACCTTTGAAGCAATGGCATGATGCCTACTATCCTGTTCATTTTGTGATGAATGCATACCTGGATCATCGGCAACAGCGATAACCAATCCTCCATTTACACCTGTATATGATACGGTATATAGTGGATCCGCTGCCACATTTAACCCAACATGCTTCATTCCACAAAATGACCTTGCACCAGCAATTGATGAGCCAATTGCGACCTCCAATGCAACCTTTTCATTCGGTGCCCATTCAGCATATATTTCATCATATTTTGCAGTGTATTCTGTAATTTCTGTCGAGGGTGTTCCTGGATAGCTTGATGCTATCTTGCAACCACCCTCATATAGACCTCTGGCAAAGGCCTCATTACCAAGCATTAACTTCTTCATACTTGTTAATATTCCTTTCTTGTATTTAAAGTTTAACAATTGCGTAAATCAAGTATCCTCTTCGCCTTACCTTGAAAACGCTCTAGTGATTTATATTCAACAAGTGAAACTTTTGTTTCTATTCCTAAAATTACTTTTATATCATGATGTATTTTATTCCTTAAGTTCTCTAGTTCTGCATAGTTTTCGAGTAAAGTACCATCCACAAGTTCAACCTTAATCTCAAGAGCATCGCTATAGTTTTCCCTAGTAACTACCAATTGATAATGAGGTGCAATATTCTCATACACCATAAGTACGCTTTCAATCTGTGATGGGAACACATTAACCCCACGAATTTTAAGCATATCATCGCTTCTACCCTTGATTTTATCCATTCTAGCAAATGTTCTTCCACATTTGCATACATCATAATTAATTTGTGTGATATCTTTTGTACGGTATCTTAACATAGGTATGCCTTCTTTTGTAAGTGTTGTAATGACTAATTCACCCTGTGAGCCTTTTGGTAATACCTCCAATGTGCTTGAATCAATAATCTCAGCAAGGAAATGGTCTTCATTTATATGCATTCCCTCACGATATTGGCATTCACCAGAAACACCCGGTCCCATAAGTTCACTCATTCCATAATTATCAGTTACAAATAAGCCTAATGTTTTTTCGATTTGATCACGCATTTCTTCAGTGCAGCTTTCCGACCCTAATAAACCCAGCCTTAGATCTATCTTTTCAAGTACACCCATCTCTTTTGCGGTTTCTCCTATGTATTGTGCATATGATGGAGTTGAAACTAAACCAGTTGTTTGGAAATCCTGCATGAGCATAATTTGTCTTTCTGTATTACCACTTGAAGTAGGCACTACTGTTGCACCAATTTTCTCTAAGCCATAGTGAAGTCCTAAAGCCCCTGTAAACAATCCATAGCCAAAGGCAATCTGAAAGATATCGTCATCTGTTGCTCCTCCACTAATACATAGTCGAGCCATACAATCGCTCCAGTTATCTAAATCCTTATGCGTATATCCAACCACCGTTGGTTTGCCAGTTGTACCACTTGATGCATGGATTCTTACTATCTTTTTTAAAGGTTGTCCAAACAATCCAAAGGGGTAGGTATCTCTAATATCCTCTTTTGTCGTATACGGGATATGTTCAATATCCTTAATAGACTTTATTTTTTCAGCAGTTATACCTGCTTTAGAAAGCCTATCGTTATAAAATGGTATATTTTTGATACAATAGTCAACAAGCCATTTTAGGCGTTCAACCTGTAAATTTTCTATTTGTTCCCTCGGCATTGTTTCTATATCCTTTTGGAAAAACATAAAAAACTTCCTTTCAAACTTAATTTCTACAAACCATTGATGTAACAATATTGCCATATTAAAATACATTATAACATATCTATTTTAAATTGTATATAGTTTTGATAAAAAACAATCTTTATTATGTTGAATATTCAATGATAGGTGACACTTACTTCAAAAATATAAACAAGAAATTCAAATCCTCTTCATTGTATATTCCTTCCTTTACAAATGCCATTTTACATTTCTCCTTTTTGATACTATGTTTTATTATTATTAACATTATATCATATTTGAGGTTGTTTTTCTTTTTTATTTGTTACCTATCAATTGTATCACAACTAAAGCGTTTTATAGTTACACACTACAAAACGCTTTTAAATAAGTAATTTTAACTAGACCCTATTTCATCCTTAATTGTTTATCTGCTTCATAAAAACTATTTCTTAAATCTGTTATCATAGGTATTATCTCTTCAAGAGGTTCAATATCCTTTTTTATATTAGCAGTAATAATTCGCCTAACATAATAGTCATATAATGCACTAAGTTCATGTGATAGCTCATAATCTCTATTTAATATTGAACTCATATAATTTAATATTTCATGTGCTTTTTTCAGTGAATTATTGCACGCTTCTATGTTCTTCTCCTGAATATAAATAATACCAGCATTAACCATTTTCAAGCATTCATCATACAATTTAACTATCATTTCACCTTGTGTCATAGTTAACACTGCTTGTTTTTTATATTCTTTATATGGATTAGCCAGCATATCTACACCCCCGATATTTTATAATTAATTGCCTGTAAAATTAAGTAGCCAACCACCTTGTTCTGCAATATTATTTAATTGAACCTCCATTGCGTTAAACTTATTCCAATAGCCTTGTTTTTTCTTATCGTAAAGACTGCTTAGTGTTTTCAATCTATCTGTAATCAATTTAAGCTTATTATAGATTACATTATTCTTTTCTGAGCCATACCCTATTACACCTGCTTCTCTTACAAGTGTACCCTGTGAGGAAGTGCTCTTATTTGCTGTTCTATTACATATATCATTTAGCCTTCCTGCTAAGCCGTCTACACCATTAAACAATTCTAAAACTCCATCAGGATTTTCATTCAGAGCCTTATTAAACACAGTTTCATCAACAGATAATTTACCATAATCCTTCCATTCACTACTACTATTAATTCCTATTTGTGAAAGAACATATGATGATCCAACATTCTTATACATTGCTTGTCTCATCTCAGTTAAGTAGCTTGATATCGAAGAATCATTTCTAAGAAGACCTGTTTTTGCTTTTTCATCCCAAAGAGTGATTTCATTTTCAGACATCTCTTTTTTCTGTTCATTTGTAAGCGGTGCGTATTTCCTATATGTAGCTTCCTCATGGGTTAATTTATTCAAATCCTCAATTAACTTATTATAATCCTCAATAAAAGATTTAATAGTAGAGGTTATTTTTTCTGTATCTCTTGAAGATGAAACCCCAGCCTTTTTTTCCATGCCTGAGGAATCAATAAGGCTTCCATCAGGTTTAAAGTAGACATTTCCCTCCGCATCGATATAGTCACCCGTTACATCCTTTAGCTCTAACTTAAAACCATTATAGTCAACTGTATTTGATGTCCTCTCCATTAGGGTTCCATCAATACATACTATAGCATTTCTGCCCGATTTAAATGCTGGATTAGTTGTATTACTATTAAAGGAATATTCCGTACTTCCCTCTTCAACTGCCCCTTTAAATAATTTTGAAAACACTCCATTTTCATCTTTAATATTAATATCAAAACCTTTACCAGTATTTTTAGATGTTAATGTAAAGGTATCACTAATTGAATTATATGTTAAAGTTACACCGGCATCGCTATTATGGACTTTATCAATAACATCTTTTATTGTATCAGAGCCGTTTAGTTCAATTCTTGAACCATTAATTTCAAAAGAGTAATCTGATTTAACCCCCATAAAATCAGTGAGCTTTGTGTTTAACCCAACGTTTGTAGAAACATCCTTTACAAGCGAATCAAAACCTAAATTGCTTAAACCACTTCCTGAAAGCATTACTTCTTGTCCAACGCCTGCTGTAATAGTCCAGTTATCACCATCTTGATTTAATTTTATACTACTTCCAAATGATTTTGCTATATCTGATGATAACTTTTCCATAGTGTTTTCAGCATCTAACGTAAAGTTTTTTGTTACACCATCAAGAGTAATATTAATTGTAGCTGTACTACCAGAAGGGAAATCAATTTTACTTGAATCAATAGTGATGCTTCCACTAAGTTTATCAGATTTTAAGGTTGATGCTGTAGCAAGCTGTGCTATCTGTATTGAAAGTGAACCCTCAAGATTACTATTATTGCTTAAAATATTTACTGCAGATGAACTTGAAGTTGTAGACATTGTATTAAATAATGCATTCGAACGTAAACAAGTATCCGATGTTAATGAAAAGTATTTATCCTGAAAACTATTAATCTTAGAAATAACATCCCTATAGATTTCCTGTTTCCAAGTTAGTTGTTGCTGCAATGCATTCTGCTTATCTATTTTAGCTTGTATGGGTTGAAGCATACTTTTAACCATACCTTCAGTATCAAGCCCTGAAATTATCCCGGATGTTCCTGAATTACTATAAGCGGCGTTTGAGTATGTGTTTGAATTTGAATTAACTTGCATATATATCGCCTCCATTTGTTTATATCATATTTTACGACTCATAATATACATCGGTACTTTCATAAAAAAAACAAGACCTAATTAGATGGATTTTATTTTATCAGGAATATATGGCTTAGAGCCATCAGTCGTTGTTTCAGAAAATTTAGAAGCCTTAGCCTCCTGTCCTAGATTGATTGACTTTATTTCATTTAGCAATATTTCCTGTTCAATAATGATTCTTTGCTCAATTTCATGATTAATTCTGTTTATCCGATTCACAATGCTAAAAATCTCTTGGCTCTTATCAAAAATTCTTGTATGGTGTAATGATAATTTATTTCTATCACATAGATTGTTTAAAACAGGCTTTATAAACCCATATTCATAATTATTACTAATAATTTTTATTTGGATTTCATTTTCATCTATTTTTTTAGAAAGATTACCACGATTATTTATATGCTTTTCCATATCATCTATATCACAATCTAGCAGAGCTAATGACTCTTTTTCGTATTCAGTAAAAAACTTTTCTTTTTGTTCTAAAAGCTCGTAAAGCCTATCAATAATCTCATTTTCCATTTTAAAATCCTCCTAACATCAAAATAATAGAATATTCATTATTAGTCTTTAAAAGTTCATAAATATAAGTTATAATATATGGATAAATAATATGTAATTTTAATATGTTAATTTTCTAGGAGGTTGCAATGTTCTCAAATAATTATCAAGCCATCCTCATGTCTGATAACGATGTACTTCTTGAATATGGGTTTGCGGCAATATCTATTAAAAATAAATCCGTAGATTTTACTAATACTTTTGTCCCATTAATTAAAATAGGTGCTACTGTTAAAATTATTTGCAATAAAAATGGACAAAGTATCCTTAGCTTTATTGGTGAAGTATATCTTTCATCTAGAAAGCTTTTGAGGATTATATCCATTAAGTGCAATCTCCTGCCTGATGCAGAAAAATTACTGAGTGTAAACACTAATATAAATGCTGAAATTAAGCTTCCCATTATAAAGGCAAAGGCATTTACATCGCAACAAAATAGGAAACTTGTAGATTGCATGATCGTAGCCGTATCGACACAAAGGCTAATATTCAACTCATCACAACTAGAGTTTGATTGGGAATCGAGTCTATCTGTAAAAGTAAGCGAACCCGCTTTCAAGAAGCCCACTACAATAGAGATAAAGGCTGATAAAAACAGTCTTGTTTTCGGTGATAAGGCAAGATATGATTGCCAAATTATAATGATAAGTGATAGTGCAATTGTAGAATTGATGAGTTTTATCCGTGCCTCAATTTTAGATGTACTCAAAAATGTCCTTGATAATAATCCTGAAACAACCCAGGTAGAAGGCGTGGATTAAGCCCTGAATACTACCATCCTTATTTTAAATCTTTTATAAAATCTATAAGTTTTTTATTATTTTTTGAATTTGCTGAATCCCTATTCGCTTCAGCAGTCTGGCATAATTCACTTCTTAACACCTTTACATCGCTTGGTGCATCTATTCCTAGCTTAATCTTATCGCCACTTACCTCTATAACTTTAACCTCTATTGTTTCGTTAATTATTAGTGATTCCCCTACTTTCCTTGATAAAATCAGCATTTTAGTTGTCCCCTTTCCTATCAAAAAGTGGATAACGTATTGGTAAATCTTCTTCTAAAACTAATTGCATAGCTAATCTGTTTTCAGGATTAATAAGTATCGGGCTTTTTAAGTTAATCGTCGATTGCTTAATATCATCTGAAACAACCATTATAAGCCAGAACTCATATTCTCCTTCACCCAAGTAACGCTTAACACTCTCCGGTAAATTAAATTTATTTTTATAATCTCTTACAGTAGTAGAGGGGTCTATTACTATAAAACACAGTTCTGTTTCTTCTATTGATTGAATCCATGCAATTTGCCTAGATGTATCTTCATCATGTAAAATAATAAACTTTTTATAATCATCAAAACCAATTATAGGTTGTGTAAATGTGATTATATCCTCTTTATTAATTTTAATTTCACCAAAATCTCTAGTGATAATATTCATATAATGTCCCTCTTTTCCTTATTCTCCATCTTAACACACAATAAAACTAATTTGTCCTTACACAAAATTAATATGCAAGGACAAAAACTTTTTTATTCTTCACTTTCTTCATAATCGGGCGAAGAACTCGGAGGTACATAGTTATATCCCCCGATATATTCAATTTCAACCTTAGCCTCACTGACTATTTCAACACCAAAACTCGCTGGTGTGAACTCCAGTTTACTCTCCTCTATTTCTACTTCATTTTGGATACTTTCTGCAATATTCTCAAAATTTAAATTATTAAGTATAAATGTATCATCAGGAGTAATTTTCTTAGCATTGCTATCATGATTTTTGGCATCATCCTTAATAATATTACTAATTTTCATATATTCTGATACTGCTTTTGCATTAGTACCGCCATTATCCATCATTTCTAAAGAAGAATTATTTAATTCAATTGCTGATGGTTCTATACTGCCATTCAAGTTAACTTTATCATATATTATTTTATTGCAATTTGGTTTAATGTTTGAACTATTCTTTCCACTTGTGGCATTATCATGCTTCGCCTTCTCTAAAGACGCACTCTCTATTTTGAACTTATATTCAGCAGGTATGTTTTTTATTTTTATGAGTTGCATAAAACCACCTCGTTTCTATATTAAATTCTCTATCACTTACTACCTCAAGTAATCCATTAATGATTGAGGCAGAAATGAACTACCAAATTGTAGTGTTAATTGCCATGAATATTCATGACTCCTCATGGTTGTTATTTCCTCTGAATCATTAATCTTTTCAACATTAGTCTGCATTTCGATTAAGGTCAACTCCTCGTCTTCATAGCGTGATAGAGTTGATGATAAATAATTTCCACGAACACCAATATCTGCAACCTCAACCATTAGCTTTCTTGATTGTTCTGTTAACTGCAAATCAAGTGCCGCAAATTTATCCATATCCATTGCATCTAAAGCCTTTGCCATTTCATCAAAAATCACATATATATTATTTGGAACATCATAATTTTTTAAATTGCCATCAATTGAAAGATACTCAACATTGGTAGTGCCATAGCCAAATGCCTCCAAACCTGAAACAGATATGTTTAGAGCCGTTTTCTTATCAAGTTTCCCTTCATTAACCGAAACATTCAATCCGACATCTACATAAATATCATCGCTATATGGAACTTTTTTAGGTGGATCTCCATAAACGAAATTTCCATCAGCATCCTTAGAAATATCGTTTACATTAACTCCATTATACTCCATTTCACCATTGCTATTAAGAGTAAATGGATAACCACCATTATTTGTCCCACCAAATACATATTTATCGCCATATACAGCATTAGACCATTGAAAAACTTGATCCTTATAAGAACTAAATATCGAACTATAAATTTGATACTCGTTTTCAGCTTCATTAATACCATTCTGTACCTTTAAAGCCTGTTCATGAGCTGTATCAAGCACTCCTTTAACTGATAGCATATTTGTTTCAGCAACATTTAATTCTTCTTGAACTGTACTTAAGTTTCTTTGCATTTGAGCATTCTTATAAATCTGCGCTCTTAATCTTAAAGCCCTAGAACCATCGGCAACTGAATCTGACATTTTTGTAAATCTTCTTCCACTTGAAACCTTGTCCATAGATTTATTGTATCTTAAAAGTGTGTTGTTTAAATTATTTATATAATTTCTTGACATACTACCTTGGGTTACTCTCATCCTTGTTTCAACTCCTTATTAATTTATTAAGCATTTTATATTGCCATCTTATTTATAATAACATCCAATAAATCATCCATTGTTGTCATCATCCTTGATGCTGCTTGGAATGCTCTGTTATATGTTAACATATTAACAGTTTCTTCACTCTCACTTACTCCCGAAACAGAATCCCTCGTGTTAATTATTTCATTAGTAATATTAAGTGAGGATTCAAGACGCTCAGCATTATAGTTTACATCAGTTCCCAATGTTCCACAATAATCAGCTATAAAATCTTCAAATGTGCCAGTAAATCTATCTCCTGCTGTTGCAAATTGATGTTTGTCAGTCATTAACTGTTCAAGCATACTTAATATGTATGTGTTATCGTTGCTTTTTTTATCATAAATTAAATATGAGGACTCTTTAGATAATTCGTCAGAAATAGTTATATTTTTAGCTGTTATAGGTAGTGTTGTTGATGTAATGCCCTTACCCATATCGGCAGCCAAAACCTTTTTATAACTTAATATCTTTCCAGTATCATCTATCACATCTGGAATAGTTGAATTAGCTACATCAGCTAACATACTTGAAAAGGAATTCAGCTTATCCATATAGAATAAATATCCTTTTTCCTTTGATTCATATGAGTTTCTTTGCCCTAGGCCTCTTCCATTTAAGATTTCAACATAGGCTTTTAATGAACCTGAATCACATTTTACATCTTCACCATCTGATTTCCATTTTAATGATACTGTACCATTTTTATTTTCTAAATAATTTATTCGTTCACATTCATCATCTTTTACAACAGTTTGTCCACCAAGGGTAACAGAAATCATTCCACCCGAAGTTCCTTTAACCTTTACTTCCCCATAAACCGAAAGATTATCAATCAATAAATTCCTTTGGTCTAATAATTCATTCGGCCCAAACTGTTCATTATAATTATTTGCAACCATTGAATTTCTGATGCTTACATTTAAATCAGCAATCTTAGATAGTATAAGGTTTACCTCCCCTACAGAATCTTTTAAATCATTTTTAAATTCCTTTGCTGAATTTTCAAGCCCAATATACATATGATTCAAAAGCTTTGCTGTGCTTGCAAATGATGTTGTCACAATATTTGCATGTGATTCTGAACTAGCATTATATGAAAAATCCTCTAAGGATTTATACAGATTTTCTATAGCTGAACGTAAACCAAAACCATTCCCATCAGTACCTATATCTAATTCCTGTAAAACTGATTCGATGTCACTTAACATTGCTGATTTCTTATCATAATATCCTGTGTTGCAGTATTCATTCCTGAACGCCTGATCAAGCCTTGTATCCCTGATTTGTTCGATGCCATTTATTCTTGTACCCATTCCACCATAGGTTACCATATTGTGACTATATCGTGAATTATAGCTTCCCACCGAAACTGCAACTTGTACAACTCTTTGTCTTGTATATCCCTGTGAAGATATATTTGATAGGTTATGCCCCGTTATATCTAAAGCCTTTTGACTTGCAAATAAAGCTGTTTTTGATGCCTCAAATCCTAGAAATGTAGGTCTCACTATAACTTCCCCCTTGCTTATATTTTAGCATTGAAAAATGCTGGTTTTTCATTTGAAGAAACTTTTGTGCTACCTTTAGCATCATAGCACTGTGGGCTATTTGCCGAGTTACTTTCAATTTCTTCAATAATATCCAAATTCATTTTTGCAAATTCCAATGATTTTTCGTTATATAATTTTGTAGTCTTAACAGAATTATTCAGTCTATTATAAATCGCTAATAACTCCGCTTTTTGTTCCCCGCTCTCACCATCGATTATTTCTTTAAATGTTTTATCTCCAAAGCCTAGTTTTTTATTAAGCTCTATCCTTTTGTTTTCATATTCAGTAACTATTTTTTCATTTTTTTGGTGTGCAGTAAGTATACCGTCTATTTTTGTTAAATCACGAGAGTACAGCGCTTTAAATTTCTGTTCTTCTTTTATTGCAACATCTTCAAATAAATCAGCATACTCATTCATAAAACTGAAAAATTCCTTATAGTTTTCCACCTATTCCACCTCTTATCTTCTCTATATCTAGTGCCATAGTTTTTCGAGTATAGCATCCGCTACATCTTCAGATGTAACAAAATATGTCCCGTTAGAAACTCGTTCTTTAATTGAATTAATTCTATCTTCAGAACTAATCTCACTTATTTCCTCAGAAATAGTCTTAATTTCCTTATCAAGTTCAGCTTGAAAAGTTCCTTCCGCACTTATGGTGATGATATCCGACTTTTTATCAGCCTTAGTCACCATGCTTTCTATAGTAGTATCCTTGCCCTTGTTCTTTGAACTTGAAACTGTATTAATCTTTGCATAAGCATTTGTAGAGTTAATCTTAATATCCATATATATCATCTCCTTTGCAGACGAAAGTTTATAAAATCATTTGATGTTTTTAAATTTCTAATTACTTTTACTATATTACTTATTCGTACGATGACTTAAAAACTAAATACCTTATTCACATAAAATTAAGGATTAGTTGTATTTTTATTTAAGTTTGACTTGTAAATATTTATTTAATTTGATATAATTAAAACTAATATTAAATTATACAAGGAGGCATACCCGATAAATGACTAAAATAATTTCTGTTATGACTCAAAAAGGTGGCGTGGGAAAAACTACTGTTGTGGGTAGCCTTGCGGCAGTAATGCATAAACAAGGCTCGAAGGTTCTAGTAATTGATATGGATCCGCAGGGTAATTTGTCATTTAGCATGGGTGCTGATACTGAACATTCAGCCACTATTTATGAAGCTCTTAAAGGTGAGGTCAAAGCTTCATTCGCTATTCAACATTGTAGCATGGCTGATATTATTCCTGCAAATATTTTATTAAGCGGTATAGAATTAGAATTTACTGGGCACGAAAGGGAATTCATATTAAAACGAGTATTGGATTCCTTTAAAGGTATGTATGATTATATTTTAATCGATTCCCCACCAGGCCTTGGAATTTTAACAGTAAATTCACTAACAGTTGCTGACTATGTTATTATTCCCATGCTTCCTGATATATTCAGCCTTCAAGGTGTTGCTCTAGTTTATGAAACTATTGAACATGTTAAAAATGCTTGTAATCCTAATCTTAAAATTGCAGGCATTCTTTTAAATCGTTTTAATCCACGCTTTATTTTATCTAAAGAGGTGTATGGCACAGCAGAATTAATTTCTAAAAATTTAGGAATCCCTCTTTTTAAAACTTATATTCGCAATTGTTTAGCATTGTCAGAGGCTCAATCGCTTCAACTTGATGTTACAAGCTATGCACGTTATAGTACAGGTGTAAAAGATTTTTTCTCACTCGCATCTGAGTTGTCTCAAAAAGGGATTTAATAATATAAAAAGAAAGGTGATTGAATATGGCTAAGACTAAAAATGGGATTGATAAAGAAAGCATGTTTAATAAAATTATGCCCTCTAACTTAATAAAAAAGGATTTAGAAGCTAAACAAACACCTGAGTTTGATGTTGAAAAGATTTCTTTACAACAGGTTAACACAAAACCACAAATAGATATGCATCAAAATAATCTTGCAAACTCTACAATTAAATCCCCAAAAACTGATATTTATTCTATTGGAGATAAAAAAAATAATTTCGTTAAACGAAAAACAACGATTATGGTTAATATTATGGAACAACTCGTTGCCAATAAACTTGATATTGCCTTTAATAAATTCAATTGCTGTAAATGTGATAGATGCCGACAAGACGTAGCAGCACTTGCACTTAATAAAATTAAACCAAAATATATGATTCTAGATGAAAGCGAAGTGGACGATATGGTAGATAATTATGATGATTCAAAAGTAATGTCTGCTATAATTCAGGCAATGTTAACAGTTATGTCACACCCTAGACATTAATCCAAATAGGTGCTTAACTTTCTGGCATTATATACGATATGTATTATAGTGGTATAGCCTTAAGGAGCAGATATCCCAATAATAAATTCTTTGGATATAGTATTTAGGTTAAATTTAAAAAATTTAGGAGTGTGATTAATATGAAGATTAATGAAATTCATCCAAACATAATAACTCCATTTAATCAAGATAATATAAGCTTTAATAAAAACAGTAAGATCACTGATGGTTTAATTGCTAAACTTTCAATTAAAGAAGAACGCACTTTGCAAGATGCGTATGTAAAATCTTCTGAATATCAAAATGATATCTACTCAAGGGATAATATCATAAATCAACTCAAAGCCAGCGAACAACAAAGAATCGAGTCGTTCCAAAAAATGATTCAAGACTTAATTTTTAAGCAAACGGATGGGTATAAACTTTCTATTTCTGATGGCTCAAAGATTTCACTTGTGGGCATAAATGTAACGCAGGAAACAATTGATAGTGCTAAAGTAGCAATTTCTGAAGATGGTGAATATGGGATTAATGCGGTTGCAGATAGAATTATGAATATGGCAAAGGCTCTTGCTAGAGGAGATAATTCTAAATTAGAATTATTGCGAAACGCTGTGTCAAAAGGATTTGGATATGTAGAGAATCTCTATGGTGATAATTATCCAGAGGTATGTAAAGATACTTATTCTGAAGTTATGAACAGATTTGATGAATGGCAAAAGTCTATGGATGATTCCTTAGAAGAAGCCTTAAAACTTCCTTGAATAATATATAAAAACAACAGCTTGAAAGCTATATTATTTTCAAGCTGTTTTTGTTTTATTCTAATTTATATTGCCTATTGTAATAATAAATCCATCTACATTATTTCCAGATACATAATATTCACTATCCTTTGGTACTTTTACATCTGTCTTATCCCCTGTAGATTTCATGTAGTAAATCTTATAATTATCATAATACAATGGCTTATCATAGCTATACTCTTTTATAAAATCTATATATTCCTCTAAACAAAAATTATTCTGCTTTATAATAATTGAATGTGGAACTCCTACATATCTTAAAAATGAAGGGTCATCTAAACCAGTTATGCTCGATTTCCCAGTAGGATAGCGGATTACAAAACCATATTTATGGCAATTATCAATTACCCAGCTATATTCTCCCTCTCCAGTGAATGGTAGGTTTGTGCCATCATCATTCAATATCCTGATGTTGATAGTATATGCTGTTGACATATCATTTTCTTGCTGTGCGATATAAGTGGATATAATTAGTATATTTTTAAGTGATGAATAATTATAAAAGTCTGAAAACATTGAGTTTAAGGAATCGATTATTTCTTTCCTCGATAGTAATTCATAACTTTTCAAGCGGTAGGTTTCATTTTTTTTATCCCTAAAACTAATTAGCTCATCGGAAATATCCTTTGTAAATTTATTCGAATTATTAACTAAAAGTAATTGTCCACTTGATATGTCAGTTTTACTAAGCTGGATAATGTCATAATCTTGCTCACCAGATTGCTCGATTATAGATGAAATCTCAGTTTCTGTCGTTTCCATTGTAATAGTAGTAATTTCTGTTTCACTAACTGTTGTTTCATTGCTCGCATTTAACATACCATTATCTTCAGGTTTAGGTTTTCTAATTGCTCTAATCAACGAATCTACGCCCCAAATCAATGCTATTAAAAAAAATAGAAGTATGACTATTGCTAAAAGATTAATGCCCTTCCTCATATTAAACTCCTTTCTGTCAGCTTAAATAATTCCCATATATCGTTATGGCATCAGCAGCATGAGGATATGAAGCACCACATTCAATACTGGCATTCGCTGTAATGAGCATATACTCCTTACCGTTTTTACTTGCTATACTTGCAAGACAAAAACCTGCATTGTCAGTAAAACCTGTTTTTCCACCAAGGATTGTAACACCCTCAACCTCACTTCCAGTTATCCTATTAAACATAGTACTTGTCATTTGAACCCCATCGGGGTTGATGTTTGTTGGTGAGGAGGTGTATGTTCTCGATGATAATATCTCACGGAACATTGGTTTTTCCAAGGCATAATTAAATATCACTGCTATATCTGCAACCGTGCTATAATGGTTATCGTCGTGCAATCCACTAGTATTTGTAAAATGGGTAGTTTCAGCAATGCCTAATTCGATAAGCTTTTCATTCATTTTCTCTACAAATGCTGCCTCTGATCCAGAAACATATTGCCCAATACCAATGGTTGCATCTGCTCCTGAAGGTAGCATTGCTCCGTACATTAAGTCAATAATTTTAATGTATTCGTTTGGTTGAAAGCCCGCTGTTGAAGCATTTTCTTCAAATAAATAACCAAATATATCTTCTGGCATTAAGAAAACATCTTGTAAATCATCTACCATTTCTAATCCAACAGCTACAGTCATAATTTTAGTTAATGAGGCAGGGTAAATCTTATCATTAAGATTTTTATCAGCCAGTATCTGATTTGTAGATAAATCTATAAGCACAGCGTTTTCGCTATAAACATCTTCACCAATCATCATCTTATTAATTATTGGTTTAGCGTGTAAATCTACTATTTCCGGTTCAGTCTCAGCAGTGGTAATGCTTGTTACCTCGCTTACTACCCCATCTTCAAAAGTAATATCGCCCTTGTTTTTTATAACCTCTTTATATTGTTCTTTGTCTGCAATGCAATAAACCCCAAAACCAATTGCTATAATCAAAAGTAATGTAACTGATATTCTTGTATAATTTATTGTGTAGTTATAAGGAATAAATCTGTTTTTCCTTCTTACTCTCCTTCTATCTATCATCATTTCAAAACTCCTATAAGAAAAGATTTAATATTATAATAATATATTAATTTATCTAAAATGTCAACTAAAAACAGCTATTCATTGAAGAATAACTGTTTTTATGTTTAATGTTAAATTAATTTATGCTTCTCTTTACATATGAAGTATGAAGAAGTTCATGTGCTTTATGACCACCAGGTTCACCCAAGTATTCTGCATACAATTCTTTAATAGCTGGATTTTCATGTGATTTTCTAACTGCTCTAGCAGAATCAATATCGTATAAAGCCTTTGCTCTCAATGTTCTCAAATCTGAGAAGTTTCTTACATTTGCAGGCTGTTGTGGCTGTCCGCCACCGTTTACACATCCGCCAGGACATCCCATTATCTCAATAAAGTGATAATCAGCCTCACCTGACTTAACCTTATTCAAAAGTTCACGAGCATTAGCCAATCCACTAACTACAGCAATCTTTACATCAGTTCCAGCTACATTATAAGTAGCTTCCTTTATACCCTTAACTCCTCTGATTTCCATAAAGTCAAGACTAGGCAACTCTTCACCTGTTAGCTTTTCAACAGCTGTTCTGAGTGCTGCCTCCATAACACCACCTGTTGCACCGAAAATTACACCTGCTCCAGATGACATTCCTAATGGCATATCGTATTCTTCATCAGGAAGTGATGTGAATTTAATACCTGCACGCTCAATCATTGTTGCAAGCTCTTTAGTTGTGATAGCATAATCAACATCAGGAACACCTGCTGCATCCTCATCATCACGACCAATTTCAAACTTCTTAGCTGTACATGGCATAATACTTACCATTACTATATCCTTAGGGTCAAGTCCCATTTTTTCAGCATAATATGTCTTAGCAATAGCACCAAACATCTGCTGTGGAGATTTACAAGTTGATAGATTTTCTACCATATCTGGATAGTAATGCTCACAGTATTTTACCCAACCTGGTGAACATGATGTAATCATTGGTAATTTACCACCATTTTTAAATCTATCCAAAAATTCATTTGCTTCTTCCATAATAGTCAAATCAGCAGCAAAGTTTGTATCAAAAACCTTAGCAAATCCAAGCTTTCTTAATGCTGCAATCATTTTGCCTTCAACATTTGTGCCTATTGGCATTCCAAAGCACTCACCCAAAGCCGCTCTAACTGCTGGTGCGGTTTGGACAATAACATGTTTGGATTCGTCTGCTAATGCTTCAAAAACTTCAATTGTATTATCCTTTTCTGATAATGCACCTGTTGGACAAACAGCTATACACTGCCCACAGGACACGCAACTTGTTTCAGCAAGCCCCATTTCAAATGCACTGCAGATTTCTGTTTCAAACCCACGATTATTTGCACCAATAACACCTATTGCCTGTACTTCTGAACAAACAGCTACGCAACGTCTACAAAGGATACATTTATTATTATCCCTATACATATGTGCAGCACTATTGTCTATTTCGTACTTATTATTTGTGCCATCAAAGCGACCTTCATCCTCAACCTTTAAATCCCTTGAAAGCTTCAAGAGTTCACAATTTCCACTCCTTACGCATGACAAGCATTTTCTATCATGTGTTGAAAGTATTAATTCCAAAGTCATTCTTCTTGAATTTAACACCTTTGGTGTATTTGTGAAAATTTCCATACCCTCATTAATTGGATGAACACACGAAGCAACTAAACTTCTTGCACCCTTAACCTCTACTACACAAATACGGCAAGCACCGATTTCATTGATTTCCTTCAAATAACATAAAGTTGGAATGTCAATATTTGAAATACGAGCAGCTTCAAGAATTGTTGAACCCTCAGGTGCAGAAACATCGATACCGTTAATCTTTATATTAATATTGCTCATATCTACATCCTCCACTATTCTTTAATTATTGCTGCAAAACGACATTTTTCCATACAAGCACCACATTTAATGCATTTGCTTTGGTCAATGATATGTGGTTGTTTTACAGTACCTGTGATAGCTCCTGTTGGACAGACTCTAACACAAGCTGTACAGCCCTTACACGCATCAGCAATAATTACATAGCTCATAAGTGATTTACAAACAGCTGCAGGACATTTCTTATCAGTTACATGAGCCACATACTCATCTCTGAAATAACGAAGTGTCGATAAAACTGGGTTTGGTGCTGTCTGTCCTAAACCACATAATGAATTCTCTTTTATATAAT
>JAAYSW010000135.1 GCA_012523875.1 Clostridiales bacterium | reverse complement strand
GAGTAGGGTTATTAAAAATTTTATTGCAATGTTCAGCAAATGTTTTAGTGTTCCTTGGAAAATCCACTTTAAAGCGATGAACAGTTACTCCATTAATAACTGTTTCGCCCTCTTGATAGTGATTATTCCATTCTTGATAATCTATGGCACAGGTTGTTATTACGGTAATATCATATATCCTTACGAGCTTTTCTGCATAAATACGGCAATAAGCCTCCGCACCACCGTTAATTTCAACACCATATCTTTGAACAACAAAACATAACTTCTTTTTCATAAAACCTCCAAGCTAATTAATGTAAGGGTTTATTAATTCCATGAATTCTGATTTTACTTTATTAGCATCAAAATCTGCAAGTCGCTTTCTTTGCCCTGCTATTATTTTTTTCCGAAATTCCTCATTAGTTACAACGAGGTTAATAAGTTCTGCAACTATTCTATGGTCCTTTTTAGTAAACATAATTCCACTATCACCCAAAGTATAGGGAATTGCACTGCTAGCATATGCGATGATAGGAACATCAAAAACCATAGCCTCAAGCAATGGTACACAGAATCCCTCATGTTCACTTTGACATAGAAAAACGTCAGCAAGCTTATAGTAAGCGAGGATATCAGCAAAGCTAATATGTCCAGGGAAAATAATATTTTCTATATTATGCTCCTCTATATAATCCTCAAGCGATTCGTAATAATTTTCCATTGAAGTAGCAGAACCAATTAAAATAAGCCTACTCTTTGGGTTAATATATTTATTATAAACATGAAAACTTGCAATTATATCCTCTTGTTTCTTATTCGGTGCAATTCTTCCCACAAAAATAATATTGGTATAACCATCATCTTTATGTTTTTTTAAAACTTTCTCTGATGGAATTGTATTCCTATAATCACTATCATCAAATATAATCGGAAGCGTTACTGTATTCCTGTACCCGAGCGTGTCCAATTCCTCTTTATTGTAATCGCTGTCGCAAATTGCGAAATCAATATGATCCACTAATTCGATAAGCTCCGCCCTACCATTAATACAACCTATTTGTGCATTCGGAATTCCTTTAAAAAAATCTGCTGGGGTTATATTATGATAAACCATTATCTTACACTTAACTTTTGCATTAATTATATATTCAGTCAAATCACTTCCAATTGACATATGGTAAATAAAAACATCATCGGGTTGTGCTACAAAGCTACTAAAATTAACTACACTGCCTTTTACGCTTTCTGCAATATTAATGGCAACAACTTTATTTTCATATCCATGCCTTGTTATTTCGCTTGCCATTGCAAAAATATCGTTACTTACAGCATCCCCATGTGAAATGGAAGGCGTAAATTGAATAATTCTTTTTCTGCTCATATGCTTTTCTGTTCCTTCATCTTCTTTTTTATAGAGCCTATTTCCTTTGTGAGCATAGCCATGCACTTATAAAGTTCTTTATTTTCTCTTTCTAGCTTATCATTCTTCTCAACTAAAGCATTTATTGTATATGCTACTCCCCCATTAAAGGAATTCTGCTGTTCCATAACATATTTCATGTAAAAAAACATAAACTTTCTTGTAACCTTATATCTAAATATTTTTATTTTTTTTCTCAAACCAGATTCATTCGGGATAGACCACCAATACTGAATAGCAGCCTTTTGAGTTACCATATTTGCTAATGGCGAGAGATTTCCATCTAAATAATTAGGATAGTTCTCCACTTTACTCTTTATATTAAAGTTTTTTAATGTGTTAATCCTTTCCATGTCATAGCCACGAACTTCCATCCTCTTATGAATTTGTGACATTATATCAGAAATATTCACATTTTCAACATTAAACTTAATTTTTTCTTCCACTTATTTTCCTCCTAAAATTCCTTTACAAATGAAATTACAATTCCTCTGCAAAATTCCCTTGCAATTTTGAGAATATAAATGCACCTAAAAAGAAAATAGCAACGGATACTCCTGTAACACCGAGAAAGCCTGTTGTACTTGGGTGTGTTCCATATAAAAGCACATTACGATATGCCAAAACGATTTGCGTCATGGGATTAAGTCCTAGTAACTTCTTAAAATTGCCCTCAAATATATTAATATTATATAAAATTGGAGTTAAATAAAACCAGACCATTGTAACAATTCCAACGATATGTTCTAAGTCCCTGAAATACACATAAAACGCTGAAAGCATCATACATAATCCTGTTACAAAAAGAAACTGAACTGCCATAATTATCGGCATTAGTAGTGCAAAGGGCGTTAATTTTACACCTGTAATAATTAAGGCTGGGAAGACGATTACCAATCCAAAAATATAATTGATGATACCTGTTGTTGAAACGGATATAGGTAGAATCATCCTAGGGAAGTAAATTTTCTTGACGAGGTTTGAATTTGAAACGATACAGGTTGTGGAGGCTTGGATTGAGGATACGCAATAGAGCCAAGGGAGGAGTGCTGTGAACACGAACATAGCGTAATTATCTTCGGTGGCTCTTAGCAATCGTTTAAAGACGACTGAGTAGACGACTAATTGCATTAATGGGTTAATGAACGTCCATAGGAAGCCGAGGATTGAGCCACGGTATCGTGAACGCAGGTCTTTTTTCACGGTGGAAATCAGCATTTGTTTATATGCAAAAACTTCACGAAGTTGTTTAAACATTAATTTGCACCAGCCTTTTATAAATAAACTTAGAACTTATTATATCACACCTAAAAATTAGTGTCAATAATTTAATAATTGTTTTAGTAGCACATGGGTAATTATTATATTTTTGTATTAATCTTGCTTTCAGTCCTAACTGCCCTTGACCTTAATCTTAACTCTCCCTTGACCTTGACCTTATCGCTTTTCCGTCGCAGTAGGTATTGTGTTTTGGTGGGTAGAGGTTCGACGGGAAAGCAACTTGTGCAAGCCAGCGACCCAAAAGTCAAAATGGTTTTTATTTTGGCTTTTGGTTG
>JAAYSW010000134.1 GCA_012523875.1 Clostridiales bacterium | reverse complement strand
ACTTCCATTCACTAACTACCCCCTCTTATGTTTTAAAATCGCTCCACCCGTATAAATTATTTTTGGATAAAATAATGGGATCATAGCTCCTAATGGGTGGATAAAATCAGTTTTAATTGATGTAAAGAAAAGAATTCCCACAATGAGTAATCTAAATAAATATCCTGATATCATTATAAATTGAGCTTTTTTTTTACTACCTGTTATCACACGTTCAATAAACATCCCCAATAAAAACATATTTAATAACATTACTAATGTACCAAGTAGCAATCCTAAAGGGACTGAAACTTTAGCCCCAATAAGAATGATAGAAATAAGAAATAATGAAATATTCAAAAATATCGAATAGAATGCTATCTTTTTCAATTCTCTCTTTACTTCAATACCTATCACACTACCCCCCCTAACATAAAACTAATATATATTGTAACATGCTTTATTTAAGAAAAATATACTAATTTATTAAATTTTATTATATAATATATGTTATATTTGTTATTTTAATTAAAAAAGATATGAAAAGCTTTAGTTTTTTGTTTTATTTAATATTTATTACTTATCTTGTTTTTTCTCTTCACTATTATTAACATCATTATTATTTTTATCTATGTTTTTATCATCTTTTTTATTTTTTCCCTTATTCATCTTAACCATGGAATAAATAAACATTTCTAAAGATATTATTGCAAGAAGTATAAATGCCAAAATTGGAACTATTCCCAACTTATCCTTTTTATCTTTATTAGTTTTAGTATTTTCCTTTTTCTCGTCGTTGCTTTTGTCTTTTTTACTATTACTTGTTTTACTAGAATCATCTTTAGTGATAGCACCTGCCTCAATAACTCCATATGCCCCACCTATATTTATATCAGAAACATCGCAATTAGTTTCAGTGAGATATCCAGTTACCCATGCAAGCGGAGAATTCCAGTTAATCGTACATTCATTAACCGACCATGCTTCTATATGATCTAAATAACATAGTTGTGGTTCTTTACTACCCAACTTCCAACCTGCTCCCTTAACCCAAGGGTCCTGCATTCCAGAGTTTGGTCCTCCTACTAGTATACCTGAAGGTGCTTTCGGGAAATTTTCATCAACTTGATAAGACCAGAATCTATGGTGCGGATATTCTGCGTAATGTGAGCCATATCCAGTAACATAAGAATAATCCATAGGATTTCGACCCATTATATAATCCATTGCTGTGGATACACCATTTAAGTACTTCACATCTTCAGTAAAATCATTTGCATAAGCCATTACAATTGCTGAATTAACTACAAATGAGTTTGAGCCCCAAGGATATCCTTTTGCATCAAGATTAAATAAAGTGCATTGTTCTAAAGGAATACCATAACCTTGCGATTCCTCAAGTTCTATATAAAAATCAGCTGCAGAAATAATATTATCCTTAATATCATTTAAATCAGAACTCGATAATTCGTTATCTGTAATGCTAAGTGATAAATTACCTAATGAAGATGTATTACCCCAGTTAAAACTACCCACTGTATCTGAATCCTCACCACCAGAAAGGATGGTAGGTACCTTTAAGAAATGCTCTGATGATTTCATATCTGTATAGTATTTTTCTTCACCTGTAGCAATATATAATTCACTAGCAGCCCAATAAAACTCATCTGTAACATCATCATCACCATATGCACCACCACCTACAGATTCATCCAGTGGTGCATATCTGCTAGGGTTTTTCTTTGCAGCCTCATAGGTTTTTTTAGCAATTTCTAAACATTCATCAGCGAAGTTTGAATCTATGTCCTTCCAAAGTCTATAACCCTGTGCAGAAACTGCTGAAACGTTAAGGGTTGCTGCAGTCGTTGGGGGTTTTATAATTCTTGGTTGCTCATCATCTGCAGGTGCAATGGCTAAACCTGTCCATGTTTCATCATGCACCTTATGGAATGCCATTCCAGCATATTTCGAATCATCAGGCACTACCATTTTGTGCATCCATTCAAGTTGAAACCTTGCTTCGTCTAAAATATCAGGATAACCATTTCCACTCTCTGGGATGCTCATAGCACCATCATCATACATTACAGAGTATTCACTATTATTAGCTAATACCCTTTCATATTGGTTTTGCATAGTCCAAACTGATATTCCGCCATTAACCACATATTTACCATGATCACCAGCATCGTACCACCCACCGGTAACATCAAGTGTGTAATCCTCAGTATAATCCCATGATGAACCCGTACTAATGTTTTCAGTTGTCGCTTTATCAGGATTATGACCTGCAGCTCGTGCCCATTGTGATCCTAGAATATATTTTTCCTCTATATCAATTCCACTTCGGTTATGATAAAAATATTTTAAAGAATCATATAGCATATTTGTATATAAGTTACCGTCTGAAATTTCAAACGTATAACTCATATCACCATTATCCGTTTCTATATAGTAATCTGTACCTACTTTATCAAAATCACTAAAATCAAGGATATGTACATCATCACCAGAATCCTTATCAAATCCATATGGAGTTGACTTTCCTGAATATACAACTTTATCCGAGCTATCATATATATCAAAATTCACACCCTTATTTGAATTTGATAATAGAGTAGCTTTTTTGCTTAAGTTTTGAAAATATCCTAATTGATTCAATAAGACCTCTTTGCGTTCATATTCCTCCTCATGAACATAGTCGTTTTCATCACTTGTTGTATCGATTAAGGACATATTATCAAAGCTAAGAACCGTTCCAGCTGGGAAACAGTCTTGAGGTGTATATTGTCCTGCACCGCCAAAGTGGAATGCCCATTCGGCAACATCCAAAGATTCAATTGCAATAAATTCCATTTCGACTTTTTTTGTTTCATTAGCTCCAATTGAAATAAGCCCCCAGTTAGATCCATAATCATCAGGACCAGTATTGCTATGCCATACTTCCCCTGCGTTAGCAGAACCTACTGTAACTGCATCCAAATTCCCTATTTTAGTATAATATTGTCCACTATTACTAGCTGTTATTTCATATGAAATTCTATATTTATGGTCCTTTACAATCTTTAAACCACGATGTCTAAACTGACAATCCCATCTATCTTCTCCACCTCTTGCCTCTCCACCTGGATTAACAATTGTAATATTATATTTACCACCTGAAATATCAAAATCCATTTTCCCAGGGATTGATTCACAAATATGCCAAGGTAATCCTATTCCATCATCAAAGTCTGTCTGTCCTAATAATTGTCCTGCTGATACCTCCATCGATGTAAAAAAAATAGGATTAGCAACATTTCCAATGATTGTAGTAGCTAAAATTCCTATTGCAATTGCTCTAGTTATCTTTTTCTTTCTCATTCTCTTCCTCCTGCGGCAACACCCGCTAATAATATTTACAAATAGTAATACTTTCATTTTATACTATTTTTATATTAATGTAAAGTATAATAATTAAAATCGTCATATTTCACATAAAAACATAGGCTTGCCCTACAAATATAATAATATAATTATAATATAATTATTTTCATCTTTCTCTCTATTGCAAATCAGGAAGCAGTTCTACAACTGCTTCCTAATTAAGATTAGCTATAGTTTTCTAATACCCAATATGACTTATAAACTCTTTCTGAGTGAACAGTTGCACCGTCATTATAACCATTATAGTGTTTGAAGATTGCTTCTATTTATCACCTATCAACTGTATCACAACATTTTATAAAAAATAATCTTTATTATGAATAATGTATTCTAAAAATTCTCCAACCTTGGGTGAGCGAATTTTTCATAGCAAAGTTTACATTATTTTAGATAGTATAAAGTTCTAATTAGCCAATAGTTTCATTACAATTTCTTTTACAATATTAGGATTAGCTTTTCCTTTAGATTCCTTCATGCACTGACCAATCAAATATCCCATAGCATTTGTCTTACCGTTTTTATAATCAATAACTGATTTTTCATTTCTATCAAGAACATCTTTCGCTAAATTCTCAAGAAAACCAATATCAGAATTCTGTGCCAAGCCAAGTTCTTTTATAATATCTTCAGGTTCTTTGTTCTCATTTATGATTACTTCCATTACTGTTTTAGCCGCAGAATTAGATATGATATCCTTCTCCACATTAGCAATCAACTCACAAAGCCTTTTTGCAGTAAGAGGAGTATCTAAAATACTTTTTCCTGTTTCATTCATATATTTAGATATATCTGCTAGAATCCAATTACTGATGTTTTTTGCAGTGCATATATTAAGAGCTGTACAATCGTCAAACAATTTCGATTTATCCATATTTTCTACAATAAGGGTAGCATCAATTTGATTTATCCCAAAATCCCTAATATATCGTAAAATCTTTGCATTAGGAAGCTCAGGGATTTCATCTTTTAATTTCTTAATTTTCTCCTCGTCTACAATAACTGTAAGCAAGTCAGGTTCAGGAAAATACCTGTAATCATGTGCATCTTCCTTAGTTCTCATAGTGAAACTCATGCCTTTTGCATCGTCCCATCTTCTTGTTTCCTGCTCAACAACACCACCTGATTGAATCAGCTCAATCTGTCTTTTAGCCTCATACTCAATTCCACGAACAGCAGCACTAAAGCTATTAACATTTTTCATTTCACAGCGTGTGCCAAATTCAGTACTTCCTCTCTCCCTTACTGAAACATTTACATCACAACGTATGGAGCCTTCTTGCATCTTACAATCTGAAATATCAAGATATTGCAATATTGATTTTATTGTATCCAAATAAGCCTTAGCCTCTGCTGAACTTCTCATATCAGGTTCAGATACAATTTCAATCAATGGCACTCCGGATCTATTTAAATCCACAAGCGAACCAGCAAATGATTCATCATGTATGAGCTTCCCCGCATCTTCTTCGATATGAATCCTTGTAACACCAATCCGTTTTTCCACTCCATTGACTAAAACATCTAAATACCCGTTTTCACAAACTGGTACCTCTGCTTGTGAAATTTGATATGCTTTTGGTAAATCAGGATAAAAATAATTCTTCCTATCCTGTTTAAAAACACTATTAATTTTACAATTAAGTGCATGTCCCATCTTAATTGCATATTCAACCACTTTTTCATTTAAAGTAGGCAAAGTTCCTGGCATGCCCATACAAATAGGGCAAATCTGTGTATTTACTTCAAGACCAAATATATTTTTACAATCACAGTATATTTTTGAATCCGTATTTAATTCAGCATGAACCTCTAAGCCTACAACAATTTCAAAATCTTTCATAAATACCCTCCTATAATGTTTGTGAAAGCACATTGAATCCACCACATAGATTTTCATAAGTATATGCGGCATTTAGCAATGTCTGTTCACTGAATTTATTGCCTATAAGTTGTAAGCCAATCGGTAAGTTATTTCCATCCTTGCCACATGGAAGGGTAATTGCAGGCAAACCAGCGATACTTGCTGCTATAGTACAAGAGTCATTATAATACATTTTAACTGGGTGGTTAATGTCTTCTCCAATTTTAGAAGCTGTAGAAGCAACTGTTGGTGATATAATAACATCGAAATCTACAAAGGTTTCTTCAAACTCCTCTGAAACTTTTTTTTGTAGGTTCTTTGCTTTTTTATAATATACATCATAATTACCAGAGCTTAATACAAATGTCCCTAGCATTATTCTACGTTTCACTTCATCTCCAAAGCCTTCACTTCTAGTCTTTTCATACATATCAGTTAGATCATTATACTCTTTTGCACGCAAGCCATATTTTACTCCATCAAAACGTGCTAGATTTGATGATGCCTCAGCAGATGCAATGATATGATAAGCTCCTATTGCAAATTCAGTGCTAGGGAGGGATATTTCTTTTATTTCTGCACCGTTTTCTTCATACATTTTTATCGCCTTATAAACTGATTCTTTAATGGAATCATCAACACCAACACCAAAGAACTCCTTTAATACAGCTATTTTCATCCCCTTTACATTGGCAGTTAAATTATCCACCAAATTAGGATATTCAATATTTTTTGAAGTCGCATCCATTTTATCATAGCCACTTATTAAATCTTGAAGCATAGCAATATCCTTTACACTCCTACCTATAGGCCCTATTTGATCAAGTGAAGACGCAGCTGCAATAAGACCATATCGGGATACACTTCCATATGTTGGTTTTAATCCAATTGCTCCACATAAAGCAGCAGGTTGCCTTATTGAGCCACCAGTATCAGAGCCAAGTGTCAATATCGCCTCGCCAGCTGCTACAGCTGCTGTAGAACCCCCAGATGACCCTCCCGGTATCCTATCCAAATCATGTGGATTTCTTGTTATATGCATATAGGAAGTTTCTGTTGATGATCCCATTGCAAATTCATCTAAATTTGTCTTGCCCATAATAACCATGCCTGCATTATTAATTTTTTCAATAACTGTTGCATTGAACGGAGGTACATAATTCTCCAGCATTTTTGACGCACAGCTTGTCCTAATGCCCTTTGTAGAGATATTATCTTTAATACCAATTGGTATCCCTGCTAATACATTCAATTTTTCTCCCTTAGCAAAAGATTCGTCCACTTCAATTGCCCTTTTTTTAGCTATATCAGGTGTTAAAGTGATATAAGCTCCTACCCTATCTTCAACGGATTTAATACGATTTTCTACATCCTCAAATATCTCTAAAGCACTACATTCCTTGCTTCTTAGCATTTCTGATAATTCAGATGCTGTCTTTTCATATAGCTTCATTTTTTTACTCCTATTCAATTGTTTTTGGCACAACTAAACAACCTGCTTGCACTTCAGGTGCATTTTGCAAAAGTTCATTTCTTGTATACTTATTTTGAACTGCAATATCTTCCCTAAGCGTCATAACATTATCATAATTAAGTCCTAATTCACCGCTAATGTTAGGAAGCCTATCAACCATATTTATTATTGCCTCCATATCCTTCTTAAACTTTTCTACCTTTTCATCCTCGATTCTAAGCATTGATAATTTTGCAATATTCTTAATGTCAATACTCATATTTATCATTCCCTTCCTTTATTTTTCCACCATGTCCAATAGTTCTTTTTCACTTATAATTTTTATGCCTAAATCCTGTGCCTTGGCTAATTTGCTTCCTGCATCTTCACCTGCAACAACAAAATCAGTATTCTTTGATACGGAGGAAGAAACCTTGCCTGCCATGCCCTCAATAATTGTTTTCGCCTCATCTCTCTTAAGGGTAGGTAGAGTGCCCGTCAATACAAAGGTTAACCCATTAAATTTATCATTTTGAACCTTGCTTCCATATTTCATATTAAGACCATATGAGCGTAATCTTTCTATTGTCTTTTGCATATGGGGCTCCTGAAAAGCTCTTATAACACTTTCGGCCATTATATCCCCAAAACCATCTATTTCGGATATGATTGCTATATCTGCATTCATAATTAAATCTATAGAAGGAAGCCTTTCGCAAAGCAAGGTCGCTGAACGCTGTCCTATATTGCGTATCCCCAATGCAAAAACCAATCTATCAAGATGATTAGATTTTGAGTTTTCTATAGCTTTAAGGAGATTCTTAGCAGATTTATCAGCAAACCTATCTACTTTAACAAGATCTTCATAGGTTATTGTATATAAGTCTGCAACTGAGGAAATTGTTTTACTGTCAAGCAAAGCTTTAACATTTGCTGGGCCAAGTCCATCGATATTCATAGCACCCTTGCTTGCAAAATGAACAATGCTTTTATGCAATTGTGCAGGGCAATCTAAGTTTGGGCAACGTAATACGCTCTCACCACCATCAAATTCGGCATCTGAACCACAAACAGGACATTCCTTAGGTAATTCATATGGAGTAGATTCCCTCCCATGGCTAACTGACTTTACAACCTCTGGAATAATTTCCCCCGCCTTTCTCACGAGGATAGTATCACCTATTCTTATATCTTTTTCTGATATAAATTGCTGATTATGCAAAACAGCCCTTGATACGCTTGTGCCCGCAAGGGTAATTGATTCAAAAACTGCAGTTGGTGTTAAAGCACCCGTCCGACCAACATTAATTTCAATTCTTAGTAATTTTGTTTCCTTTTCTTCAGGTGGAAATTTATATGCAACTGCCCACCTTGGAGCCCTTGAGGTTGCACCTAAAACGTCTCGTTGATTAAAGTTATTTAACTTTATAACTACACCATCAGTATCAAATGGATATCTTAAACGCTCCTCACCTATTTTAATTATTTCTGCATATACCTCCTCATAACTTTTACATAATTTATAGCTTGGAATTACTTTTAAACCTAGGGATTTAATATAATCAAGCGATTCCTTATGTGTAGTTATTTCTTTTCCTCTGACCTGTTGAATGTTAAATAAGAATATATCAAGGTTCCTTTTAGCAGTTACTCTAGGATTCTTCTGTCTAAGTGAGCCAGCGGCAGCATTCCTAGGATTTTTAAATGGTTGCTCATCGTTTAATTCTTGCTGTTCAACCAATTTATCAAAACTATCCCTAGGCATATATACTTCGCCTCTAACTTCTATAAAGTCTAATTTCTCTTTTAATTTCAAAGGTATGGATTTTATAGTTTTTAAATTCAATGTAACATCTTCTCCTACAAATCCATCACCCCTTGTAGAGCCCCTTATAAATATTCCATCTTCATATTCTAGCGATACTGATAACCCATCAATTTTGGGTTCAACTATGAACTCTGCATTGGCAACTTTGTCCTGACATCTTATGACAAATTCCCTAACCTGTTCATATGAGAAAACATCCTGTAGGCTCCCCATCTGAACATCATGTGGAACCTTATCAAATGTGTTAGAAGCCTCTCCACCTACACGCTGTGTTGGTGATATTGGTGAAACTAGTTCTGGAAATTCTTCCTCATATTTTCTTAATTCCTGTATGAGTAAATCATACTGATAATCTTCAATAATAGGATTATCAAGCACATAGTAGTTATAATTATGGTTATTTATTTCGTCAATTAAAGCATCTATTCGAATCTTAGTTTCTTCTCTATTCACTTTAAATACTCCTTTTAAGTTGTCTTCATATTATAACATATTATTCCCCATTAACGCTAGTGATTTTTCATATTTTTTAATAAGTTACCTCTGGAATCGAATAAGGCATATTAAGATAATTCTCAGGAACATCCCCTACAATAATAGTTTCAGCCAAGACATAGCTAAGAGATACCTCTGTGCTCTCCCTTTTTGATGGCATAATTATTTGAAGCTGTATCCCAATATCAATTAATATTCTATGCCTTGTCTGGTTGATTCCTGCTGGTGTAAATTCACTTTTAAGATTGGTTTTTACAATGCCTTTTGGTATAACCTTTATCTTAAGATTAGGTCCTCTACCCGAAAATACATACATACCACTAACAGTCCCCATTGGAACATCAATCACTCTATTAAGCTTTGTCTGTAAATTATCATTTATTCGCTTGGATAGTTCAGATTGTGTAAGATTCACATTCTTAGTTAATGTTTCAATGGATGATATGCTCCCAGTTTCATCATATAAAATACTAATATAATTAGAATATCCCATATTGGTATCACTTAGAAAATCATTAATAGCATCATTCAATATGATTACAGCTTCTTGATTTGCTTTATTTGTACTTATTACACTTAATGTAGGTTGAATTCTTTTATCAAGATACTTCATACAAGCTATAAATAATGTAACAATTATTACTGAAAAACACAGTATATTTATAAAAACCCTATCCATATCTAGATTAGCTTTTCTTGCCCTCATATTATCACACCCATAAGCTATTTTTGATTGAATTAAAGCATCTAAAATCATTCCAATAAGCTGCCATGCCTTGTAAAAAGGGCGACCCGTTGGTCGCCCCCTCAGAATCATAAGTATTACTGGGATTCACATTCACATTCTCCAATATCAGTTGCTATATTGATGTTAGATTGTGAAAATTCATCCATTGGGAAGCGAATTCTATCAAACATTTCGCATGGATCTTCAGATTCAGGCTTACATTTCTTATATGGTATCTTGTATTCATATGTTGGAACCAGAATTGTTGCAGGTCTTGATAATTCTACAACAGAGAATAAACCTAAAGTCATAATTACGGTTCTTTTATAGCAACATGGGCTATCAGGACCATCAAATGAACATACCTTTTCAATCTTTGTGGACAAAGCAATTGGATCCACTACTTGTACTGATGCAACTGGTAAATTAGCTACCTCACAACATGGTTTAGACTTGCCAATACTTGTTTCCTTGCTAAAGAATGTTTTGGTATTAGATTCACCACCATAAAGTATGCAACTCTTACAAGCCAAAGCTTTACCAGTTAATACACAAGGACTATCACATGATTTTTCATATGCATATAACTCTATATTAAAAACATATGTTAAATCAATTGAATAACATCCCTTGTTGTAATGTATTGGTTCGATATTCATACGAATATCACATACTTTTACGCTCTTGCATTTTACAACGGATATATTGTGAGGAAGCTCACCACAATCCAAGTTTACTTGAATATCATTTAAACAATCCTTATCACAGCAGCTATCAAAAACCCTGTTTACCTTGATTGGTACTGCATCACAATATTCATGATGCTGTGTTTCGTATTCATTCATAAATAAACCCTCCTACAATCTATTAAAGCTGCTTTCGGCATAATT
>JAAYSW010000133.1 GCA_012523875.1 Clostridiales bacterium | reverse complement strand
TTAAAGGATACTTTTTCATTAATACCATATTCAGAAACGTCAAAATCGATAAAATCGCTGATATCAACCATACCATTGCCAATGATTTTAACTTCTCTTTCAACCATACGTATATGGGTTTCGCCCAATTCATTTACAAAATATTCCTTAGTCTCAACGGTAACAAAAGCTTCATAAACCCCTGAACGCTCTATTTCCATAGCTTTTTCATAGTTTATAAAGTCCCCTTCGTCGCCCAATAATTCACCCGTTAGCGAATTAACAACAGGCCTTGATAAAACACGACCTGCTAAACGTGAGCCAATGCCTAATTTTTTATTGTACTTATAACGTCCAAACCTCGATAAATCGTATCTTTTAGCATCAAAAAACAAATTATTTATATGTGAAATTGCACTTTCGACCGTAGGTGGTTCGCCAGGACGCAATTTCCTATATACATCAATCAAAGCATCGGAGTTATTCTTAGTACCATCTTTAAGCAAAATTGTTTGGTTAATTCTTTCGTCCTCACCAAACAATTCATATATTTCTTCATCAGTACCAACACCCAAAGCTCTTATGAAAGTTGTTATAGGTATCTTCCTGTTTTTGTCTATTCTAACGTAAACAACGTCATTTGAGTCCATCTCATACTCAAGCCATGCTCCCCTATTTGGAATAACAGTAGTCTTAAATAAATCCTTACCTGTTTTATCTTTTTCAGCGGAATAATAAACACCAGGAGAACGAACAAGTTGTGATACAATTACACGCTCTGCACCATTTATTACAAAGGTTCCACTATCAGTCATAAGTGGAAAATCCCCCATAAAAATTTCACTTTCCTTAACCTCACCTGTTTCCTTATTCCACAGTGTAGCAGTAACTCTCAATGGTGCTGCAAAAGTAACATCACGTTCTTTACATTCAGTGATACTATATTTAGGAGTGTCATCAATTTTATAATCAACAAAATTCAAGACTAAATTTCCGTTATAATCGGTAATTGCTGCAACATCACGAAAAACTTCTTTTAGCCCCTCCTCCCTAAACCATTTATAGGAATTTTTTTGCACCTCGATAAGATTTGGCATTTCCAATACTTCGTTGATTTTTCCAAAACTCATTCTTATGTTTTTCCCGAGCTGCTTAGGCTTGACATTCACCATAGGCGGGTCCTCCTTTTAGTTGTAATCAACAGTTATATTTCATTATCTATCAGTAATTTATCTTTAAGAAACATTCCCTGTTGATGGACAATGAATTCAAATGGTAACATAAATAAAAATATTTTTTACCTATTGCTATTTTATAAAATATATGTTATACTAGTTCAAAAGCACATACTAATAGCCATTATGATACATTATAATATTTTATTACAACCATCCAACTTTGTCAAGTGCTTTTCTCATATTTGTAAGAATCAACGTATTCAAGCTTTTTTGAATGCGTTTTTTTGTACACAAATTACTAATATGATTAATTTTCCTTTAACCACCATCATTGACCTATTATCCATAATTATTCATTGTTAACTCTTGAAATCTAGAAAAAGATGTGGTATAATTATCTTCTGAATACATTATAAATATACGACCTTTATGGAGGCGATTTTATGACTAATGAGGAAAGACTTCAACGGCAAGAAAAATGTGCTCATTTTGCGGTGTCCCTTTTAAAGCTTCATAAAATAAATAGAAACTCCAAAATTGCATTTTTTTACACTTGCTTTTACGCCTTTGTTAATGCATGGGGTGCAATTATAACTACTGCTACCAGTGGCATAACAGCTGGATTAGCCCAAATTTTTGCATCACTTTTTCTAACAGGAATGGCTTTCTGGGCATGGACTAAATCTTTTATTCCAAAATA
>JAAYSW010000132.1 GCA_012523875.1 Clostridiales bacterium | reverse complement strand
TTTCAGAAAGATTCTTACCTCTGAGTCTACAGCATTGGTTTTTGAAAATGCCCCAAAGCAGGCTTTAACGGATTACTTACTTGACTATGGCATTGTTCTTAAGCTGCAGGAAACCGAAATTAACATTCTGAGTTCTTTCTGCTATGTCGCAGGTTTGGCACTGGTTGCTCTTATACTAATGGTAGTTAATTTAAGACGCAAGCAAGAAGAAATATAAGTTCTATCTAAACTAAGGGTCGTTTACGACTCTTAAATTATAAGCTTATGGCTCTGTTAAGTAAAAATGAAAAGATAGGTAATGTTTCTGTAGGATATACTTGACTATATTGAGTTAGCTAAAGAAAATGAATTTTTGCCATTGGGTATATAATTTGCACCGACAAGCTATGCTGGTGCAAATACATTTAGATCTTGATGGGGGCGAATAAAGTAGAAGAGGAAAACAAACACGGAGATTGTGGAATTAGCAGATTCAAAAGAATTAAATCCGCGTTTGGTCTTGTACCAAGCTTTAAAGCGGTTGTTAAAGGATTCGATAAGGTTGTTGCTAATATCATCCTTAAAGCTGGTCTATCAACCCTAATTAGTACAATTTGCTTCTTAAACTCATCTGTGTAATTTTGTTTTTCCAGCCATGATATCCTTCTAATTTCACTTTTTCCTAAATGAGGCTTTGGAGAAGTATTTGGGTGTGATATAAAAGCTTTGTCACGTTGCGGCATGGCAGCTCTGATGTAACCATAACATTTTCTGCGGAAAATATCACGATTACTTCAGAGATATTATCAAATTTATATTTTTGGGGAGTAAGCATCACCTATCATTGACTATTCAACAACAGTTTATCAAATTTAAAAACAAAAACACTTGACAAGACCTGAATAATGTGATAAAATAATTAAGTAAGGCTTTTGCCTACATGTGCCTATAGCTCAGCTGGATAGAGTGATTGGCTACGAACCAATAGGCCGGGGGTTCGAATCCCTCTAGGCACACCAAAATAATTAAAAAATATAGACGTAACAATAGAAACCGTCGATTAAATCCTTCCTCATTATGCTGAAAGCTACTACCTGATAGCTGATTGTATTTATGTAGCAGACTTTAACTGATAAAGAGAAGGTGAATTAATGAAAACAAAGTTAGGCAAATTTGTGATGTTAATATAACTTTATGGATAATTTGTATTCCAATATTTTTATAGGATTATATTTTAGCTTAACTTCTAATGGTTTCTATGGTATGGGAGATGACATAAAAGGCTTGATAGCATGCTTGATTTCTTTCAGTATAATGGTTGTTTCTATAATTATCATTATTATTCGGTATTTTATTAAAAATTGGCGAAGGATGGAACCTTGTTTACGGCAGTCAAAAAACTACTGGAGGAAACAGTATGAAGTATTTAGGAATAGTCACGCTCGAAACCGAGCGGCTTATATTGCGACCACTCACAAAGAATCAAGCGAAATAAACAGCAGTGAGGAGGTTTTAAAGGAAATAAGCGGGGAAAATTGCTTTGAAATGAGTATGTCATAGTTAATTAACTTAGAAAATATAAAACAAGTCGAGAAAAACCTTTCGATAATGGATTTCGCAAAGGTCTTTTGTTTAGTTTTAAATTGATTTACTATCGTTCAGCCAATAGGGCTGTTTTTTAATGCCCAAATATAAATGGGGGAGGTAGGAAATGCTTGAAAAGTAACAATATGTTCTTTTGAGAGATTACCATATTTGTCAATAATAAATTGTTGAATATTATCGTGAAAATGCCCGTGAGGCGGTACTAAGCCATCTTTCTTCGCTTTTTCCAGTTACCTGTTATAGCCGTTGGAGATTTCGCGTCTTCTCTTTCTTCTTCTTCAGCCCTATTTTCAACTAATACGCTTTCAGCCGCAGAAACAGTAAGGGCCGGAATCATTGCTGTCATTGTT
>JAAYSW010000131.1 GCA_012523875.1 Clostridiales bacterium | reverse complement strand
TTGCCCGATGAGGTTACATCGCCTACTTTTGCCCTTGTTAACGAATACAGGGGCAGAATTACGCTCTATCACTTTGATATGTATCGCATAGAAAGTTCGGCAGACCTTGAAACTACTGGTTTTTATGACTATCCTTTGGAGGAAAGTGTTTTTGCTATTGAATGGGCTGAAAATATAGTAGATGCGTTACCAACTAATACAATCTTTGTTACTATAAATTATATTGATGAAACAACGAGAGAAATTATAATTAAGGGAGATGAACGTTTTGCTGATATTGGGGATTGATACCTCTGGGAAAACAGCCTCCACTGCCTTGTATGAGGACGGGATAATTATTGCTCAAAATAATCTATATACAAACCGAACACATTCACAGGTTATCCTTCCGATTTGTAAAAGAATGATGGAGGACGCAAATAAGCCATTATCAGATGTTGATGTTTTTGCTGTATCGCTTGGTCCGGGTTCATATACTGGGCTTAGGATTGGAATTTCAGCAGTTAAAGCAATGGCGTTTGCGTTGAAAAAGGATTGCGTGGGAATTTCAACATTAGAAGCACTTGCTTATAATATGTTGGGTTATAAAGGAGTTATTTGTTCGATTATAAAAGCACGCTTAGACCTTGTCTATACAGCAGTTTTTGAGGGAGATGGGAATACAATAACACGGCTTTCTGATGATAAAATTATCACACAAGATGAAGTTTTAGCCAATATTTCCCAATATGATAAAGATGTTATTCTTGTTGGAGATGGTGCAGATGAATTTTATGAAAAGTATAAACATGACTTTTTGTATATTGCACCTCCTCATTTAAAGCATCAGCTTGCAAGCAGTCTTTGCCTTGCATCACTTAAACATAATGCCGTTTTTCCAGATGATTTAGAGGCAAGCTATCTCCAACCTACAAAGGCAGAAAAGGATTTAAACAAATAACCAATGAAAATACACAGATAATTTAGTAAAAAACATTGAAATATATTTACCTATATGGTATAATAACTTGCATAATTATTTTAAAATAAAGGGGGGATAATATGATTGCTATTGGCTGCGACCATGCTGGTTATTCTTTAAAACTTGAAATTATAGAATTTCTAAAGGAGAATAATCTTAAATATAAAGATTTGGGATGTGATGGTTCTTCTTGTGATTATCCTGTTATTGCCACAAGCGTTTGTAGGGAGATTATTAGTGGAAATTGTGATAGGGGAATTTTGATTTGTGGTACAGGTATTGGAATGTCAATTGCTGCAAATAAGCATAAGGGGATTCGGGCTGCTCTTTGCTCTGATTATTTTTCTGCAAAATATACAAGATTACACAATGATTCTAATGTAATTTGTCTTGGAGCGAGAACTATCGGTACGGGTTTAGCTATTGAAATTGTTAATATATATCTTAATTCAGAATTCGAGGGAGGACGCCACAAAAAGAGAATAGATATGTTTATGGATATAGAAAATAATAATCTTTAATGGAGGTATAAAATGTCAAAGCTACATTTAATTGATCACCCACTTATTCAGCATAAAATCTCTCTTATGAAGGATAAAAACACAGGACCTAAGGAGTTTAGAGAACTTGTTTCTGAAACAGCAATGCTTATTTGTTATGAGGCTACAAGGGATTTGCCCTTGAAAGAGGTTGAAATTGAAACACCGATTGCTGTTGCGAAAACAAAAGTTATTTCCGGTAGAAAGCTTGCTTTTGTTCCATTGTTGCGTGCTGGCTTAGGTATGATTGAAGGTGTTACTGCCCTTGTGCCAGCAGCTAAAATTGGTCATATTGGTGTATATAGAGACCCTGAAACACTTAAACCTGTTAAGTATTATTCAAAGCTACCAGATGATATAGCAGAGCGTCAAACAATAATTATTGATCCAATGCTTGCAACGGGCGTGTCCGCAAATACAGCAATTGATGAGCTTAAAGAAAAGGGAGTAACAAATATAAAATTTATGTGCATAATTACTTCCCCTGAGGGGCTTAAAGCAGTTACAAAACTACATCCAGATGTTGATATTTATTATGGAGTTATGGATGAAAAGCTAAATGATGAAAAATATATTGTTCCAGGTTTAGGCGATGCGGGGGATAGAATTTTTGGTACAAAATAATCTTTATTGAATGAAAATATTGAATAAAAAATTCTTGCCACATACTGCGATGGTTAATTTGGCTTTCCTTTAAGATGCTTGACAAAAATTAAATGTGGTGTTATAATGATTTTAGAATATTTAAAAACTTTGAAGAGGACTATTTAATATAAAGCTTATTTCAGAGAGATTTTGCCGATGGCTGTAAGCGAGATTATTAAGCATATTAAGTTACCACCTCTGAGTGTGTCTAATAAGCAACGGCTGCTCCCGTTATAGAGCGATAATGAGATGCAATGGATATATTTATTTAATTGCATGAATTTGGGTGGAACAGCGATTTATCGCCCCTTAGACTTTGGTCTGAGGGGCGTTTTATGTTCTTAAAAGAAGTAATCGGTATCTGGTATAAGAAATAGATATATTTTATAATATTAAAGGAGATTTTAAAATGATTAAACTTACATTAAAAGATGGAAGCGTTCGTGAAGTGGAGAGGGGGCTTTCTGCTGCTGAAATTGTAAAGGGTATAGGAATGGGGCTTTATAAAGCATCGTGCTGCGTTAAAGTTAATGGAGGGGTTTGTGATTTACGTACTATTATAAGTGGTGATTGCGAATTTGAAGTAATGACTTTTGACAGCGATGAGGGGAAAAAAGCATTTTGGCATACCTCAGCTCATATTCTTGCACAGGCGGTTAAGCGATTATATCCAAATGTCAAGCTAGGGATAGGTCCTGCTATTGATAATGGATTTTATTATGACTTTGATACGGAGAAATCCTTTACAGCTGAGGAGTTAGTTGCTATTGAGGCTGA
>JAAYSW010000130.1 GCA_012523875.1 Clostridiales bacterium | reverse complement strand
TCAATTTCATCAAGCTTTGCAAGTGAATCAGGATTTTCCAACGCCTTCATGAAAACACTCTTGCCCTGTGCAATAAGCCAGCCTCTAAAATAATCAAAGCCGTCATCACTGCAACCCCCGTTTATAACGTATGCTGCTGCCCATAATTTCATTTTATTTGATAGGTTATGGTATTCATCGAAAATATTATGAAACTTCAAAATTGATTCTGGTTCAAGCTCCTCAAGGCTATTCCTTAGGAGATCCATAGTATAATCGACATCGCCCTCAGCCTGCTTACTAGATTTTCTTATTAATTCCCAAAATAAATCCTTGTTCATAAAAAAATCCTCCAATTAAAATGTTATAATATTATGTCCACAATGAAGTTATTGCAAAGCTTAAAACAGTCCACTTATACTCCCCTCATTATCGCAATCAATCTTAATTGCAGTTGGACTTTTAGGCAATCCTGGCATCGTCATAACATCACCAGCTAAAGCAACGATAAAACCAGCACCTGCTGAAAGCTTTAAGTCCCTTATTGTTATTGCTACACCCTTAGGCTTGCCTAGAATTGTTGGGTCATCAGAAAGCGAATACTGCGTTTTTGCAACACATACAGGTATTTTATCAAATCCTAATGTTTCGATTTCCTTTATAGCCTTTTCAGCCTGTGCTGTATAATTTACACCATCTACACGATAGATTTCCTTTGCAATAATATCCAACTTTTCCTTAATGGGAAGCTTTTCATCATAAATCGGATGGAAATTATCCTGACTATCATAACAAAGCTCAATTGTGTTACATACCTTTTGTGCAAGATCAATTCCACCAGAACCACCTTTTTCAAATACTTCTGCAAGGGATACTTCAACGCCCATCTTTTCACAAAAATCTTTTATAATAAGGATTTCAGCCTCCGTATCCGTATGGAAGCGATTTATTGCAACAACAACAGGTAGACCGAATTTATGCATATTCTCAATATGAGTTTGCAGATTTATTATGCCCTTTCGCAAAGCGTCAAGGTTTTCTTCTGAAAGCTCGCTCTTAGGCACTCCACCATTATATTTCAACGCTCTTATCGTAGCTACAAGCACAACGCAGGATGGATTTAACCCACCAAATCTGCATTTTATATCGAAAAACTTTTCTGCTCCCAAATCCGAGCCGAATCCAGCCTCTGTTATACAGTAATCTCCAAGCTTTAATGCAAGCTTAGTTGCTCTTATCGAGTTACAGCCATGTGCAATATTTGCAAAAGGTCCACCATGAATTAGTACAGGAGTATTCTCAAGAGTCTGAACAAGATTGGGTTTTAATGCATCCTTGAGCAGTGCAGTCATCGCACCAGCAACTTCTAAATCCTTAGCAAAAACAGGCTTGTTATCAAAATTATATGCAATCAAGATATCTCCTAATCGCTTCTTTAAATCAGCAAGATCCGTTGCAAGGCATAGGATAGCCATTATTTCAGATGCAACGGTAATTTGAAAGCTATCCTCACGAGGCATTCCATTAACCTTACCACCAAGACCTATGGTAATATTCCTCAATGCTCTATCATTCATATCCATGCAACGTTTAAATAAGATTCTTCGTAGATCAATCTTTAATTCATTCCCCTGCTGAATATGATTATCAAGCACCGCAGATAGTAAATTATTAGCTGCAGTAATGGCATGCATATCACCAGTAAAATGCAGATTTATATCCTCCATGGGTACAACCTGCGAATACCCTCCGCCAGCTGCTCCACCTTTAATTCCAAACACTGGCCCTAATGAAGGTTCACGAAGTGCTAGCACATTTTTCTTGCCTATCTTTGACATGGCTTGCGATAAACCAACGCTAATAGTTGTTTTTCCTTCACCTGCTGGTGTTGGGTTTATTGCCGTTACAAGTATAAGCTTTCCATCTGGCTTATCGGCAAGCTTAACATATAACTTTTCAGATAATTTCGCCTTATAATGTCCATAAGGCTCTATATAATCCTCTACAACCCCAAGTTCCTCGGCAATTTCTGTTATACGTTTCATCTTAGCCTTTTGTGCAATTTCTATGTCTGTTAACATAATCAACCCCCCGAATCAATTATAAATACACTTAATTATACCATTTCTGCTTACTAAAAGCAAGGATTAAGTATGAATTATTGTAGACTATATATAATTTCAATTTAGGTTTCTCGAAAGAATAATTAGATGAACCCTTAAGGCTACATCACTTTTCTAATTTGAAGTTTTATGTGATGTTTATCATATCTTTTCCCTGTAAATTAGACGGTGAATCATTACTTTGATTCTTATAATTTATGCCCTTGTCTATACCTTGACAACTTTGTGAGTTTATGATATTATTTAATATCATAGGTATTAAAATCCACATAAAGTGGGTTATCTTAATTAAGAACTTAAGGAGTTTATTACATGAAACACTTTTTATCATTATTTCTCATTTCGCTAATTTGTTTAATAAGTACATCACCCAACCTTGTTTTTGCAACTGTTGGTAATGAGGCAACTGAAGTAATTAAAGGTGATATAAACCTAGACGGCAAGCTTGATTCCGAAGATATAAAACTTCTAAAAGGAGTATTGTTAGGGGGACAAGAATTGAACTCAGAACAGGCAGAAATAGCCGATGTGAACAGCGACGGGATAATTAATATTTTCGATTTATCAGCACAAAAAAACCTCCTAGTAAAAACCAAAGGAGAAAATATAGAGTATAGTGTTTTAGAAAATAAATGGATACAGGGAAATGATAGTCCATATGATAATCAGAATGAAATTTTAACAGCACAATCTTTAACTGAACTGTACTCTTTAATTAAAACTGCTGAAAACTATGCTCCAAAGGATATTGAGGATATTGATGAAAGCTTCTTTGAAAACAAAATGGTTATCGTGATGTACAGCACTGTTGGTGCCAGCAATAGGCTTATGGTTATTGATGAAGTAGTCAAAAAACATGACAGCTTAACAGTATACACAACAACCACAATTCCAGAGTTTCCTACTCCTGATATGGCATATCGCAGAATAATTTTAGCGATAGACCGTGCAGACTTTGAAGGAGT
>JAAYSW010000129.1 GCA_012523875.1 Clostridiales bacterium | reverse complement strand
GAAAGCACAACCCCTCCGCCCGCATAAATAAATGGACGCTTTGCTTTCTTAATTGCCTCTACTGCATTTTTTATTTCATCATCAACGGTATCACTTTTTTCAAAGACATATTCCCTAACTTCTTTTTTTTCATAATCAACCATCTCAGCGGTTATATCTTTTGGAACATCTATTAAAACAGGACCTTTTCTTCCCTCATTAGCTATGTAAAATGCTTCCCTTACTATATCTGCAAGCATATTTACATCCTTAACTATATAGTTATGCTTAGTAATCGGCATGGTTATTCCTGTTATATCCACTTCCTGAAAGCTATCTAATCCAAGTAGATTTCTTGCAACATTCCCAGTTATCGCAACCATAGGAACTCCGTCCATGAAAGCAGTTGCAAGCCCTGTTACAAGATTAGTCGCACCAGGACCAGAAGTAGCAATGACTACACCTGTTTTTCCTGTTGTTCTCGCATAACCATCAGCCGCATGAGATGCTCCTTGTTCGTGTGATGTAAGGATATGTGTAATTTTATCGCTATACTTATAAAGTGCATCATAAATATTAAGCACAGCACCACCTGGGTAGCCAAAAACAGTATCAACTCCCTGTTCCAACAAACATTGTAAAATTACTTCTGAACCATTTAATTTCATTTCCTTCATTCCTTTACTATTAATTTATTTTTAAAAACAAAAATGCTCCACCCCTTAAATTTAAGAGGTGAAGCAATTAATACTCCACGGTACCACTCTTATTGACATAAAATGTCCACTTAACCGCATCAAATAATGCGTATCTTTTTAACGTAAGATACCCGTTCCAACTTACTAGCCTAACAGCGTTCGGCGGACAGCTCAAAGGTGATTTAATTACAAAAATTCTTTACTGTTTTACACCAACCAACAGCTCTCTGTAAAAGGATTATTTTGCTTTCTTCCTTATCATTGCTTTTCAATTACAAATACTATAACATAGATTTACCTATTTGTCAATGCATTTTTATAATTTTTAAATATTTTATTTCTTGTGTGCTATTTAAATACTATAAGCCAATTTAACAACCGCTAGGTTAATAGTAAAAATCCATATCTCACAAAAAGGAAATATGGATTAATTTTTTGAGTATAACCTAAAACTATATCATCAGTATATTTGCTTGTGAAATTATAATTAATTTATTATGTATGTATAAATTAATAATTAATCTTTGCTTTTTAATTCAGCCATACAATCAGCACAAACAAATTTTTCTTTAAATTCTCCTATAGAATCTGAACTCCCACAGAAAGTACAATTTGGTGTGTATTTCTTTACGATTATATATTCATCATCTGTATAAATCTCCATGGGTGCCTTAACATCAATCTCCATAGTACGCCTTAATTCCTTAGGCAAAACAATTCTTCCTAACTCATCTACTCTTCTTACAATACCTGTTCTTTTCATGAATTTCCTCCAAAAAATATTTTTTCTGCCTATATTTTAAATATAGACACTTAAAATAATAATACTGTTTATTTCTTTTATTATACCACATAATTTGTATTTTTGTCAAGTCTTTGAATGTATTTGTATTTATTCTTAATTAATATCATATAATATGATATTAATCGTAATATTGGGTCGATATGTAACTTTAAGCAAATTATAAAGCTTATGATTTATTATAAATATCAAGCAATTATTTTATAATAATATATTAAATATACGGTAAACTTAGCCTAAATAAAATGTAAATAGAAAGAGCTTTAATAATGCAATTTGTAAATAATAAATCTAAATATATAAAAAAGCATTTACAAAATGGAATTGTTATGATATAATATAAACATTCCGTTTACTTGGTTTATGGATTAAGCCTGAGAAGGAGTTTACCTAGCCTTATTCTAAGTTAATGGAGAATAATTTAAAGAGGTGAAATTATGCTACTAAAAAGCGAAAAGACTGCAGTTATTGAGGCAAACCGTACTCATGAAAGTGATACTGGCTCACCCGAGGTTCAAATTGCGATTCTCACAAAGAGAATTAATGATTTGACTGAGCATCTGAAGGTTCACAAGAAAGACCACCACTCACGTAGGGGTTTGCTAAAAATGGTTGGTCATAGACGTAATCTTTTGCAGTATTTGATGAAGAAAGATATCAACAGATACCGTGAAATCATTGCTAAACTTGGCATACGTAAGTAGGTTAACACAAATAAGGCAGTTGGGATTGATTTCCTTTCTGCCTTTTCAGTGTATCTGAACATAGGTAATAATTTGTAATAATGTTTGTTGCAAATACGGGCATTATATAATGGCGGTGGTTGTTTTAGCATTAAACCTTGTTTCTTGATTGAACGGGAATTGAGGTTTATTGCTAAAGCTACTGTCATAAAAAATAGGAGGCAGTTTATGTTTGAAAATTATAAGGTTTTTAAGACTACATTCGCTGGTAGGGAACTTATTGTAGAAACAGGTAAGACATGTGAATTATCAAATGGTTCATGTTGGGTTCGTTATGGCGAAACCGTTGTTATGGCAAATGTAACAGCGAGTGAAAAACCAAGAGATGGTATAGATTTCTTTCCACTATCCGTGGATTACGAGGAGCGTTTGTACTCAGTTGGTAAAATACCTGGCTCTTTCATGAAGCGTGAGGGCAAGCCTTCCGATAAAGCTATATTAGCTTCAAGGGTTGTTGATAGACCTATTAGACCACTGTTCCCAAGCGATATGAGGAATGATGTATCAGTTGTTATGACCGTTCTAGCAGTTGAGCCAGATAATTCACCAGAAATTATTGGAATGGTTGCAAGTTCTATAGCAATTTCAATTTCTGATGTCCCATTTAATGGACCTATCGGTGGTGTTATTGTTGGGCTAGTTGATGGGGAAATTGTCCTTAACCCTACTCTTGAGCAAAGGGAAAAAAATGATCTAAATCTTACTCTTGCTGCAACTATGGACAAGATTGTTATGATTGAAGCTGCTGCAAATGAGGTTGATGAAGAAACCATGCTAAAGGCAATTATAGCTGGGCATGATGAAATTAAAAAGCTGATAAGATTTATTAATGAAATTGTTGATGAGATTGGAAAACCTAAATTTACATTCGAATCACAAGAAGTTGATCAAAATATGTTTGAGGCTATACGTGATTTTGCTATTGAAAAAATTCGCTATGCCCTTGATACAAATAATAAAAATGTTCGTGAGGAAAGACTAACACCTATTAAGGATGAAATCCACGCTAAATTTGATGAAATTTATCCAGAACAGGTTTCGATGATAGATGAATGTAT
>JAAYSW010000128.1 GCA_012523875.1 Clostridiales bacterium | reverse complement strand
TGTTGCTAATGCTTTATTTGGATGATACAATATCGTGATAATATAGAATATATGAATATTTTCTGGAAAGCTTGCCAGAATCATATATAAACGACTATGTTTTACTAGTCGCTGACGAAGCAGCCAGATATAGATTAAAATGGCTTAAAACACCATTAAATATCAAGACTATCTCATTGCCATCCTACACTTCCGAGATGAATCTGGTTGAGCAAGCTTGTAAAGGAACTCATAAGTATGGCTTCAAAAATGAAATTTTTTCAACACTAACGAAAGTCATTGAGAGGCTCTACGGCACTATTTGCTCTTTATCTGTCAACACCATAAAAAACATAACTCATTGGAATTAGATTTTATATACTAATTAACTTGGGTTTGACATTAATTATTATATCTTCCTTATTTACATTTAATATGATATCAATAGTCCCGCAACTTGTAAATTGTTTTATTTTAATTTATATTTTCTATTCTATCAGAAAATATTTTTTGCTGTGTAAAATAATAATTATGAATAATATAATTCATTATGCGTAAAATATTAAAAAAGAAGGGAGAGAAATGCATGAACAATCAGAGTAAAAATATAAAAAAGGGAGAACCTAAGAAAACAGCGGGTAATAACCAATGGACAGGTGCATCCGAAAGACCAGTTCATTCAGAACGCCGAGATGGACCAGGGGGAGAAGACTCAAAGTAATACATGATATGGAATGTAGAATTTGGTAAGATGTATCTAACCGCAATAATACTGATATAAAACTTTATTGTAAGCAAAACCTCAATTATACAGGCTTTCTCCTCAATTAATATGGAGTAGCCTGCGTTTTTTCTAGTATGTTTTAAGACTATAAAATAAATGCACAATTAAACTCTTTTTTAAAAACGCAGCATTCTATATTTATATACTAGAAAATTAAAAAATAATTTTAAAATATATAAAAACCCCTTGATTATTTATTTATAGTATGATATAATATATTATGTTACTGTGTTTAAATAATTATGATTAAAGATAAACTGTATGCTTAGGATACTAAACTTTATATAGTTTATAGTGAAAATTAATATTATTTATTATTCAATAATTAGTCTATATCATTGCTTCTTATAAGGAAAGGTGGCCGAGTTGGTTGAAGGCGCACGACTGGAACTCGTGTAAACGGTTAAACGTTTCGAGGGTTCGAATCCCTCTCTTTCCGCCATATATCACATAAATACGTTGTTTGTAGGTTTTACAGACAGCGTATTTTTTATGCCAAAAATGCTAATGCGACACTTGTACCGAAAAATAAAAAGTTACTCTCCATCAAGCAACATTTGTTTTTGTAAAACGTCAACATCATTGTGTACATAAATTTTTGCAGTTATTGATATATCAGAATGCCCCATTACTTTTTGTATTGTATATATGTCCACCCCTCTTTCCCTAAGAAGAGTTCCGTAAGTATGTCTTAATTCATGTGGTTCTAAAGGATTTAAGCCTATATCTAATTCCATCTGCTCCATAATCTTTTTGAATTCTACTGAATAGGAGTTAGGTGTTTTTGGGTTATTGCTCTCTCCTGCAATAACATATTCGCTTTTTCTTAGTATAGTTTCAAGATAGT
>JAAYSW010000127.1 GCA_012523875.1 Clostridiales bacterium | reverse complement strand
CTACCTCTGCACCTGTTGAACGTCCAATCCAGTTTGTTTGTGTAGCCTTAATTTTATCAAGATAGTTTACTTCTGACAAATCGTCAAGCAATCGCTGTGCATATTCAGTAATTTTAAGCATCCACTGCGACTTAACCTTGCGCACTACCTCACCATTGCAACGTTCACACACACCGCCTACAACTTCCTCGTTTGCCAAAACAACCTTACAGGATGTACACCAATTTACAGCCATTTCTTTTTTGTATGCAAGCCCTTTCTTAAACATATGCAAAAAAATCCACTGTGTCCACTTAAAATATTCAGGATCTGTTGTATTGATTTCTCTATCCCAATCAAAAGATAAACCTAATGCCTGTAATTGTTCTTTAAATCGTTTAATATTGTTTTCAGTCACGATTGCAGGATGTATTTTATTTTTTATAGCAAAATTTTCAGTTGGTAAACCAAATGCATCCCACCCCATAGGAAACAGCACATTATACCCTTCCATACGTCTTTTCCTAGATACAATATCCATAGCAGTATAAGGACGTGGATGCCCTATATGCAACCCTTGCCCAGATGGATAAGGGAATTCAACCAACGCATAAAACTTAGGTTTTGTATAATCATTTTTTGCAGAAAATGTGTTGTTTTCATCCCAATACCTCTGCCATTTCCTTTCAATCGAACTGAAATCATATTTTCCCATTTATTTCGACTCCTTCTTATTCTTCTCCCAAGAATTCATTAACATTAACATACTCACCATCGGACCATAATCTCTCAAGCTTATAAAAATCTCTTGTTTCTTTATAAAAAATATGAACAATTATATCGGCATAATCAAGCACAATCCAACTTGCACCATTATAACCCTCAACTCTAGTTGGCTTAACTCCTACTTCTGTGAGTTGATGCTCAACCTCATCTGCTAAAGTTTTCGTATGTGTTGTACTTGTGCCATTTGCAATTATAAAATAATCAGCAATTATTGTCAAATCCTTGATTCCTATTGCCTGTATATCCTCAGCCTTTTTCGCATCAAGAGTCTTAATGATTTTAGCTATAACTTCCTTTTGTGTCATATATTCCTCCTATTAAAATATTTTCTTAATATTCTGGTGCACTGCTATAATCCCTCGGAACATTCGGTATGTCCCCCTTAATTATATCACCAATGCTACTACTATCATCATCAAAATAATCTGTAGTATTCCTTAATTCATACAATTCTAAATCCTTAACATCTACATATTGTCCATTAGGTCTAAACTTTTCATTTAATAAATTAGCAACCTCCTGACTATGAACACTATAAACCGATTGACCTTTATCCGTTGTAACATTGCCTTCGCCAGGTAGCATATAAAATGTACATTTCTCTATATCAAAATTTAAAACAACACCAGCCATAGTCTTCATTTCACCAATGCTCATATCTGTGCTTATATTTTCAGTAATTGTTGGAATTAGACTTACCACCTCTGTTAGTCCTAAATCCTTAGCCTTTGCCATACAAGCAGCTAGGAAGATTCTCTGTGTCTTCATACGACCTAAATCACCCTGTGCATAGACCTTTCTATATCTTACGAACCATTCAGCCTTTTCTCCGCTTAACACCTGCTGTCCTGGCTCAATAATCTTCCCACCCTCATATATTATTCGTTCAGGGATATCAATTGGTACTCCGCCAACCTTATCAACTATTTCAACAATATCATCACAACCAATCGCAACATAGTAATGCACAGGCAATTGAAATTGTTTATTTATAACTGTAACAATATTCTGTATTCCCGATGTGCTCCCTCCTGTAGTATAGGCTGAGTTTATCTTTTCCGTAGTTCCTAAATTATAAATATAGGTATCCCTTGGAATTTGTAGAATATTCATTTCATTTGTTTCCTTATTTAAAGAAACAAGCATCATTACATCAGTTCTTATCCCATCCTCATCAAAACCTAAACATAGAATATTAGTATATTCGGCGGCTTGAACCACTTCCTCTGGTTCTGAATCTCCATTTGCTGTGGTGGTATTTGTAATTAAACTTTCATTTGAATAGGTATCTAGCCTATCAAGTGGTTTCCAATTCATAAGCAATTTAAGACCCATAGCACCAACAACAACTACCCCTAGAGTTATAACAATTGCTGAAATTACCCTTTCCTTTGTAGTCATTTTTTTGCGTCTTTTCTTACGCCTCTTTATATTTGCCATTTTGTTTCTCCTTAATTTTAACTTCAATGTTATTTCCCTTTGCATATAAATAATTATTATAAGCTTCAACTGTCTGTCGTGGCAAATAAACACTTTTTTTTACAGAACTAAGAATTGAATACGCCATCGCTTCCCGCATTGCTTCACTTATATCTGAATATGCAAGCTCCCTCATCTTCTCTAAGTCCCCATAATCCCTATCTATCGAAATCAAATCAGCAAGATAAACTATTTCCTCGAATCTTGACATACCTCCATGTGCAGTGGTATGAAATCTTATGGCATTTAATATCTCGCTATCCGTAACCCCAAATTCATCCCTAATAAAAACAGCACCTGCAATTGCATGCCATAACGGTTTTGATGCAAATTCAATTTCATCAATCTCAAATTGGCTATTAATAATCAATTTATGCTGCTTATTAAATGATAACTCCTTACAAACATCATGCATAAGCCCTGCAAAATATGCCTTTTCAGCATCTTCACCATAAATTTCAGCTAACTTTACGCATTCTCTCGCTACATTAATAGAGTGTAAATATCTACTTTTAGATAAATGTTTTTCAAGAAAACTTTCTAAATCCCTAATACTTCTATCCAATAAACCACCTCTATAAAATAAATTAATTGTCTGAATTTATCCCTCTTTTATCATTAGAATATAAATTCTTCAATCTAATATATTTTACAACACTTTTTGCTAAATAGCAAGAAAAATCCTCATTATTTCTTATTTTTTTTCTTATTATGGTGGATGATATCTCAATTGGTCTTGTATCAAGCACATTTATTACACCAAATGCTGATAAAACCTCTGCCTTTTCATAAAGCCTTTTCATATCATCTTTTTTGCGTGAGACTATAGCAAGTGTTACATTTTTCAATATATCATCAAACCTAAACCAAGTATCAAAACTTAATAGCATATCACTTCCCAAGAGAAGAAAAAGATTATCATTGGGGTAGACTTCCTTGAAATGCCTTATTGTATAAACTGTAAAATTCACTTCTTTGCTTTCAAGTTCATAACCACTTACTTCAAATTCTTTAAAATCAGCTATTGCAAGCCTGCACATCTCCAGCCTGTCCTCATTGCTCTCAAACTCATCACTATCCTTATGTGGTGGATTGCTAGATGGGACAAATATAACCTTATCAAGACATAGTTCATCCCTTACAACCTTTGCAAGATGAATATGACCATTGTGTATAGGATTGAAGCTTCCTCCAAAAACACCTATATTTCTCATTATAGTTTTATTACAGGCTCCTTTATATTCTTTTTATATAGCACAAGTTTATTTCCAATAACCTGAATAACTTCAGAATTAGTTTTTTCCGCTAACTCCTCAGCTGCCTGTTTTGCATTATAGCTTGAATTCTCAAGCACTTTTATCTTAACTATTTCACGCACCTTTATAGCATCATCAACCTGTTTTACTAATGTATCTGGAATACCACCCTTACCTATCTGTAAAATAGTATCAGTTGTGCTTGCAATTCCTCTTAATTTAGCTCTCTGTTTACTTGTTAACATAAATTCTCCTTTAATAATATAATGAGAAAATTAAAGTTTAAACCCCTTCAAATTCTCAATAAATTTTATTTTTCAAGCAATTCAACAAACTTTTTTAGTGCATTTGCTCTATGGCTAATAGAATTTTTCTCCTCTGCTGAAATTTCAGCAAATGTTTTATCACCATACATAAAAATTGGATCATATCCAAATCCGTTTTTTCCTTGGGGTTCAATTCCTATGTAACCCTCACATTCACCACGGACTATATTTTCCTTTCCATTCTCATCAATATAACAAATCACACTTACAAAGCGTGCCGTTCGATTTTTCTTAGGAACCCCTTCGAGTTCCCTCAATAGCTTTGCACAT
>JAAYSW010000126.1 GCA_012523875.1 Clostridiales bacterium | reverse complement strand
CTGATAATACAAAGGTTACAATTAATATTGGTGAGGATGAAAATGACCCCGTATTCTGTGTTAATGATTTACTACCACATCTTGCCGCTGAACAAATGAAACGTAACCTTGCAGAGGGCATAAAGGGAGAGGAACTTAATATTCTAATTGGCTCAAGACCTTTTAAAGATGATGAGATTAGCGAGAAGGTTAAGCTTAATATATTAAAGATTCTTAATGAAAAATATGGAGTTATTGAAGATGATTTTATTTCTGCTGAGATTGAAGCCGTTCCAGCATTTAAAGCTAAAGACATAGGCTTTGATAGGAGTATGGTTGGTGCATATGGTCAAGATGATAGGGTATGTGCTTATACAAGCTTACAGGCTATTCTAAAATGTGAAAATCCGAATAAAACTGCTATTGTTGTTTTAGCAGACAAAGAAGAAACGGGTAGTGATGGCAATACTGGTCTTAAATCAGCGTATTTAAAGTATTTTATTGCGGATTTAGCAAAAGGATTTGGTGTTGAAGGTAGAACTGTTCTTTCAAATTCTGAGTGCCTATCCGCAGATGTTAATGCTGCATTTGATCCAACTTTTCCAGAAGTTCTTGAGAAGAGGAATGCTGCTTATATTAATTATGGTGTGGTTGTAACTAAATTTACAGGTTCAAGGGGAAAGGCAGGAACTTCCGATGCCTCAGCTGAGTTTGTTGGTAAAGTTAGAAATATGCTTAACGAAAACAAAATTATTTGGCAGACGGCTGAACTTGGTAGAGTTGATTTGGGTGGCGGCGGTACTGTAGCAGCGTATGTTGCTAATCTTGATGTTGATACCGTTGATGTTGGAGTACCAGTTTTGTCGATGCATTCACCCTATGAGATAGTTTCAAAAATAGATGTCTATATGGCTTATAAAGCATTTGCAGCTTTTATGTCCTAAAAGATAATTATATACAATGCTAGTCCCCTCAAAATTATGAGGGGCTTTTTTGTTTATACTGCCGAAAAAAGATTAGGAGAATTAGCCTACCCAAAATCGACAGATTTAACATGAGCTTGACTATATAATAGAACTAAACCTAAATTTAAAAAGAACAGAGGGTTATAACTTGACTTATATTTATGTTGATGTGCTTATTATTTTAAATATATATGTAAATTATTTCTTAATAAAATCAACTGCTAGGATTACCCATACAAATTTAAAAACCTATAGATGCATTATATCATCAGTAGTTGGAAGTGCATTTTCGCTTATGATACTACTTCCTGAAATCGGTATTCTTGCTAATACTATTATTAAGCTTTTTGCAGCTGTTTTAATAGTGTCACTAGCTTTCGGGATTAAAGATAAATTTAAGCTTATGAAGTTAATATTATGTTTTTATGGGATAAATTTTGTTTTTGCAGGAATAATGCTTGCAATATATATGATATTTAAGCCTTCATTTATGGGGTATAATAACACATCAATCTACATAGATTTTTCCTTGCTAACACTTGTGATTTGCACCATTATTGCTTATGCTGCTATATGTTTAATTAGGTTGATTATGGATGGGGGCAAAGCTGATGGTGGAAAATATACAGTAATAATAAAATTCAAAAATAAGATAATCTCAATCGATGGACTTATGGATACAGGGAATTCACTTATTGATAGCTTTAGTGGGAAACCTGTAATTATTTGTAGCGAAAAGGATATTAGTAAGCTTTTTAACGAAGAGATAAGTTTTGATATAAGTAGCCTTATAGGAATTAACACTGAAATGCCTAAGGGATTTAGATTGATACCATTTTCAACAATTAGTGAAAGTGGAATTATACCTATTTTTAAGCCTGATGAAGTTATTATTAAAGAAGAAAACACAAATAGAACGAGAAATGTAGATGCACTAATTGGAGTTAATTCAAAAGAAACGGATGCAATATTTAATCCGAAACTGTTAACTATATAGTATAATAAATAAACGGATGGTGGTAATAATGAGATTATTTCAAAGTATATTTTTAAAAATCAACTTATTTATTTTAAAAAAGAAAATAAAGTTCGGTAAGTATGCCGTATATTATATAAATGGTTCTGAAACCCTGCCACCACCACTTTCTAAAGAAGAAGAGAAAAAGGCTTTTAAATTGCTCGCAGAGAATAACGATGGTGCAAGGGAGAAGCTAATTGTCCACAATCTTCGCTTGGTTGTTTATATAGCAAAAAAATTTGAATCCACAGGTATAGGGATTGAAGACTTGGTTTCAATTGGTACAATAGGGTTAATTAAGGCAGTTAACACCTTTCGTCCAAGTAAAAATATTAAGCTTGCTACATATGCATCACGTTGTATAGAGAACGAAATATTAATGTTTTTAAGGAAATCATCACAGTATAGGAATGAGATTTCCATTGATGAGCCTTTAAATATTGATTGGGACGGGAATGAACTACTCTTATCAGACGTATTAGGAACAGATGATGATATTGTAAATAAAGGAATAGAAATTGAGGCGGAAAAATGTATGTTAAGGGAGGCAATTGATGCATTGGGTGGACGAGAAAAAATGATAATGCAAATGCGTTTTGGTCTTATTGATGGCAATGAAAAAACCCAAAAAGAGGTTGCTGATACAATCGGGATATCACAGTCGTATATTTCAAGGCTTGAGAAAAAAATAATTAAAAAGCTACGTTGCGAACTAGAAAAAATATAAGAAATTAAGTTGGCAATACTTACATTTTTACAATTTGATTATAATTATATCAACTGTCAATAATCTTAGTAAGAACATTTTGAGAGGTAGTTGGTATGGCTTATAATAAGGTTGTAATATCTGGCATCAATACTTCTAAGCTTGTGGTTTTAAAGGAAGCTGAGAAGATGGAATTACTAAGAGAAATACAGAAGACGGGGAATAAGGCAGCTAGAGATAAGCTTATTAATGGAAATCTGAGGTTGGTTTTAAGTGTTATTCAAAGATTTACTAATAGGGGAGAGGATATTGACGATTTATTTCAGATTGGTGTTGTTGGGCTGATAAAGGCAATTAATAATTTCGATTTGACGAAAGGTGTGCGTTTTAGCACATATTGTGTCCCTATGATATCGGGGGAATTAAGGCGATATTTAAGGGATTATAATCATATAAAGGTAAGCAGGTCATTGCGAGATTTAGCATATAAAGCTATGCAAGCAAAAGAGTTGTTGACAAATAAGTATCAAAGGGACCCTACAATTGAGGAAATTGCTAAGGAAGTTGGAATGCAAAAATCCGAGGTAGTATTGGCTTTAGAAAGCATTAGTGAGCCAGTATCCTTATATGAGCCAGTTTACTCTGATTCAGGAGATACTCTTTATGTTTTAGACCAAATAAGTGATAAGAATAATGTAGAGAATTGGCTAGATGAAATTTCGCTTCGAGAGGCGATAAAGGGACTTCACCCAAGGGAAAAAAATATCCTCTATTTGCGTTTTTTTCAAGGGAAGACGCAAGTAGAGGTAGCAGAAGAGATAGGAATATCGCAAGCACAGGTTTCAAGGCTTGAAAAAGGTGCATTAAAACTTATTAAAGGTCAAATGTAGAGAATAGTTAATATATTAGCCTGATTAGGAATAAACCCCCATGGAGCGTAGCGGAATGGGGGTTGTTTTTATGCGGCAATGTTATCTTCAAATCCCCGAGCAGGGTATGTCAAGTTTTATCTCAAAACATTAAGAAATAATCTATAAAAATTGCGAACGTTCAAGCTAATGAGATGGGATATTAATTAGAGAAACAATAAAAATTATAAGATGTCCTGTAATTTTAGAACTGATGGAATAAACCATATGGTGGATTGCATAGATATTATAAAGGACAACAAGTCAGGGGTGATTATCATCTAACGCCTTGCTGAAATTACGAGAGTTATCGGCTGTGGGTGAAGGATATTCAGCTCCATAGGCTTTGCGTCAGCAGTTAGCTTTACAAAGGAAAGTAATGCTATACTGGTGCTGAAAGGAGCAGGAACGGTAGTGACTGTTCCCGATAAGCATATGTAAATATAAACGGAAATTTGGATATAAGTAAAGGGGGAAGTGGGATACATTAAATTGAATGATTGTTTCATTTATAGCATAAGTAATTAAATCTGTACAACTAACAGTTTTAAAAGTTTATATGCATGGCAGGATAGGGGATATAGCATTAGTTAAATTCTTTCAATAAGCTATGCCTCTAACGGACATGAT
>JAAYSW010000125.1 GCA_012523875.1 Clostridiales bacterium | reverse complement strand
TTATTATATATTCTACCGTATGATATTAGCAATATATTAGAATTAACCTCCTTATTATTGGTGGTAAAGGTATAGTTTGTATTAAGCTTAGACTTATCAGGATTTGATGTATCCTTTCCTCTTGGATATCTAACGCAAGCTATTCCTTTATCTTTGTATATTGCATCATTCAAACATAATTTCAATTCCTCATAGTTTGATGGAGAATAAATTGTAGTATTAGGTATAGTTGTAAGCATTGGTACATCAAAAATTCCTTGATGAGTTTCACCATCTTCACCTACAATTCCAGCCCTATCTATCCCCAATACAATATGTGTGTTGCATATGGCTACATCATGGATTAGTTGATCGTATGAACGTTGTAAAAATGATGAGTATACTGCAAATACAGGTATAAATCCCATACTTGATAGCCCAGCAGAAAATGTTACTGCATGCTGTTCTGCAATCCCAACATCAAAGAACCTGTCTTTTATTTCATTAGAAAAGAACTGTAGACCTGTTCCATATTTCATTGAAGCCGTTACAGCACAAATTCTATTATCTTTTTTTGCAAGGCGAACTAATTCCTTGCCGAATACTGCGGAATAGGAATCATCCCCTGACACCTCAGGATTTCCAGTAAGAATATCGAATTTTGATATTCCATGATATTCGCCAGGATTTTTTTCAGCAGGCAAATACCCCTTCCCCTTCACGGTATTAACATGAACAACAACAGGGTGTTTATATGCTTTAGCTGTGTTTAAAACCATTTCCATTGCAGAAATATCATGACCATCAACAGGCCCAAGATATATAAAACCAAAATCATCAAAAATTGTTGTAGTTGGATATATTGCACCCTTTATTGTATCCTTTGATACTTTTAAAACCTTAGTTATTGGTTTTCCAACTACCGGTGTTTTAGCGAGTACTTTTTCAACGGTAGACTTAGTTTTCACATAACCTTGATTAGCTCTAATTGTTGCAAGATGTTTTGATAGTGCCCCTACATTTTTGGAAATCGACATATCATTATGATTAAGGATAACAATAAGGTTTTTCCTATCCTTTCCGCCGTTATTAAGTGCCTCATAAACCATTCCACCTGTTAAAGCTCCATCACCAATTACAGCAATTGCATAATTATCATCATTACCTTGCATTTTCATCGCCTCAGCAATGCCACAAGCAACTGAAATAGATGTACTGCTATGCCCACCAATAAATGCATCATGGATTGATTCGGATGGCTTGGGGAATCCTGATATTCCATTTTCTTTTCTTATTGTCTTAAATTTATTAAGCCTACCAGTTAAAATTTTATGTGTATAAGATTGATGCCCTACATCCCAAATTATTTTATCCTGTGGAGAATTAAAAACCCTATGAATTGCAACTGTAAGCTCAACAGAACCTAAATTAGACGCTAGATGCCCACCATTTTTAGAAACAGTATTAATTAATATGCTTCTTATATCCCTACATATTTTTTTACATTGAGTTGCTGTAAGCTTTTTTAAATCTTCTGGAAGTGATAACTCGCTAAGCCTTACATCATTCTTCATGGCATTATTCTTATTTTTTTTCATGATTTTATTTTAAAGGAATTATTAAGGCTAGTACTATCCCTAAAAGCACACCCACCAGAACCTCAAATGGGGTATGCCCTAAAAATTCTTTTAATTCCTTTTCTTTATTTCCCCCTAATTCCATTTCGTTTTTTGTTGATGTTGAAAAGTTTATAAGGTATTTATTCATTTTATTTATCTCTTTAGCATGCAACCCAGCCGCATATCTTACCCCCATAGCATCATAAATCACAATGATCGCAACTACAAACATTATTGCAAACTCAATGGAATTTAACCCTGCCTTGCGTGATACTGCAACCGTTGATGCAGTAACAAAAGATGAGTGAGAACTAGGCATACCACCAGCCCCCAATAATCTTTCAATATTTATTTTCTTGTTCTTCATAAACCATAAGACTGTTTTAATAATTTGTGCCGCTGCCCATGCTATGACTGCTGAAAATATTATATAATTATACTCCAAAAACACACCACCCTAACTTTCCCTCGTCAGAAGGAATCTAGTTAAATCATATAAAAAATCATTATCATCAAATTCTTCTAAAATTAATAAAGCCTTATTTGTAAGTGTTCTTGCTTTATCTTTAGATTCATCTACACCATATAATGTAACAAATGTAGTCTTATTCTGTTGTGTATCGCTACCAATCGGCTTGCCTAATAGTTCTTGAGTGCCAGTAACATCTAGAACATCATCTACAATTTGAAATGCAAGTCCTATGTTTTTAGCAAATTCATCTGCTTTCATAATTTTTTTTTCATCTGCCCCTGCAATAATACATCCCATCTTACAAGCAGCACGGAGCAATGCACCAGTTTTCAAAAGGCAGATTTGTATCAAATCGTCTTCATTTAAATCTTTTTTTTGCTCATTTTTTATATCAAGGGCTTGACCACCAATCATGCCATTTATGCCAACAGCATCTGCTAATACTTTAATAAGCCTAATTTTTGTATTAGAATCAAGCAAATTATCATTTACTATTATCTCAAATGCACGAGCTGATAAGGCATCACCTGCAAGTATAGCGACATCCTCACCAAACGCCTTATGGCAAGACAAATTTCCACGCCTGTAATCATCATCATCCATCGCTGGCAAATCATCATGTATAAGTGAAAATGTGTGTATCATTTCAATAGCACAAGCAGCAGATACAGCCTTATTGCAATCTTCCCCACAAATTCTACAAAACTCAAGCGTTAAAACAGATCGAATTCTTTTCCCACCTGCCTGCAACGAATAATTCATCGCATCTACCACATTGCCCTGCAATAAATTTTCGCTGGACTTTTTATTATACTCTATTAGTTTTTGCTCAATTAGTGAAATATACTCATTTAATCTTTGAGAATTCTTTTCTAGCATCAATATCACCTACTTTCAGAGTGATGCTTTATGGATTGCTTTTTCCATCTATTTTAATTCTAGCGTTCTCTAATTCCTTTTTACAGTTTGCTGAAATTTTTATTCCTTCACTATATAATTCAACGGATTTTTCTAATGATAAATCGCCATTTTCGAGCGATGTAACAATTTCTTCAAGTTTTTTTATTCCTTCTTCAAATTGCATATTAATCCTCCACATCTATAACCTTTGCAGTAACTTTTCCTTTACTAAATGTTATACTTATTGTGTCATTTTCCTGCAGTTGATTAGATGACCAGATAAGATTTCTATCCTTATAAACTACTGAATATCCCCTCGATAGAATTTTTAATGGATTCAGACCATCTAATTCAATTAATTGTCTATTTAATATATTATCACATAAATAATATTTATGTTCAATAGCAGCTATAAGCCTCTTATCAAGAGCAAATACTTTCTCTTTAAAAAACTTTAATTTATGTTCCATAGAATAATCTTGCAATTTCGATGTAAGCTCAACTACCCTATTATACTTCATATTAAACAACTTTGTCAAAGCCGATAGCATTCTTTTCTTGTATATTTCTAGATTTAATAAAATCTGTTCCATATCAGGCACTGCAATTTCTGCTGCCGCAGAGGGTGTTGGTGCCCGTAAATCAGCAACAAAATCCGCTATAGTAAAATCCGTTTCATGCCCAATAGCCGAAATAATAGGAATCTCCGAATTGTAAATTGCATAAGCGACCATTTCTGTATTAAATGCGTTTAAATCTTCAAGGCTACCACCACCCCTTGCAACAATTAACACATCACAATTGCTACCTTGTGCCTTAGTTATTTCCTCTGTTATGGATTGTGGAGACGTTTCCCCCTGTACTAGAGTAGGGAAAATTATTATTTCCCCTATAGGATAACGCCTATTTAAAACATTAATTATATCTTGTAATGCTGCACCAGTTTTTGATGTCACAACACCTATCCTTTTAGGATAACTTGGCAAAGGGAGTTTATGGGATTCATCAAATAAACCTAATTTTGAAAGCTTGTCCTTTAGTTGTTCAAAAGCTATATATAATTTACCTATACCATCAGGCTGAATATCTGTAACATAGAGTTGATATATTCCATCACGCTCATAAACAGAGACAGTTGAAAGTACAATCACACTCATACCATTACTAGGCATGAATTTTACATTGGAGGCAAAATTATTAAACATAACTGCCTTAATACTAGACTTATCATCTTTTAGTGTGAAATAAAAATGTCCAGAACGCAAATGATGAGTGAAATTAGAGATTTCACCCTTTATAATTATACCTTTAAGCTTTTCGTCCTCCTTCATCTTAAAGGATATGTATTTATTTAATTGCGAAACAGTCACTACTATCATAAATTACCTCTACTATTTATTAATGAAGCATATATTGCAGTTCCAACAGCATTATCACATGAAAATTCAGGGCTTGCAAAATAAGATGCGGGAAACCTTTTTATTAAATTAGATTTAATAAGTTTGTTTGACATTACACCACCAGCAAAAATAATTGGTTTATTACTGAATTTTTCCACAGCTAATGCTGCCATTATTTCAATCGTTTTACTCACATAAGTAAGACAATATTTTGCAATGTCAGCCTTATTATCCCCTGCCTTCAATTTCTTTTCACAGATATTTTCAACCCCTGACAAGCAGCAATCCATGCCTTTAATTGTAGGCTTAATATTAAATTCAGATTTACTTTGCTTTGCAAGTAGCTCTAGTTCAGCACCACATGGGAATTTCAAACCAAGCATTACCCCAACCCTATCAATAAGTTGACCAGCTTTTAAATCAAGCGATGAAGCGATTAATTTAAACTTATAAATATCTTCTTTATCTGGTTCGCACAGCAAGCATTCTGTTGTTCCTCCGCTTACATGGAACATAATAACGCTTTGATTAATATATTCTAGCTTGTCCGCTGAATATAATGCTGCAAGCATATGTCCAATCTGATGTGATGTTTTGTATACAGGAATATTATTAACAATTGAGATGGAATCTGCAAACTTTTCACCGCATAAAAAGCATGGCATATATGAATTTTCAACATTTCGTGGCTTAATAGATACACCTACTCCATCAAGCTTAGGGCTAGTTTCTAATAAATTCCCTAGAACAATTGGCAGTTGTTTTAAATGTTCAAAAACAACAGTGCTCTGTCTTAGCCCTTTTTCACCATCCTTAACATTAAGAAGAATTTTACTTTGTTTAACTTCTTTTGTTTCAGAATTATATAATGCTACAGATGTAGTATAATTGCTTGTATCTATTCCTAAAAAATTAGACATCAGTGCCCTCAGCATTCTTATCATTGTTTTTGGTTATTTGTTTGGCAAAATCACTTCTTGAAAAGGAACCCAATAAACCATTAACGAAAGATGTATCCTCCTTTTGAGAATATGTTTTTGATAGATAAACAGCCTCATTAATAGCAGCGTTCATAGGCGTTTTATCATCATAAATAATTTCGTACAAAGCAAGTTTTAATATTGCAATATTAATCTTAGCAATTCTTGAGACATCTCTCTTAATACTAAATATGCTAATAATTTCATCAAATTCATCTGAATATTCAAGAGTTCCCTCAACCAATTCTTTCACCTTATCATTTACAGTTATTTCATCTATTTCCTCAGCAATATTGTATAGCTCCTCCAAATCATCATCACGTAATATTTTTTCAAATATTATTTTAAAGGCACTATCGCGAATTTCCCTTCTTGTCATAAACTTCCTCCATTTTAATTAAGCAAAATCCATAACAGATTGGATATTACTTGTCCTTATTAATTGAAATCCCAGAGATAATAATATTCACCCTAGATACTGTAATTCCCGTCATGCTTTGCACGCTCGATTTTACAGAATTTTGTATACTTTCAGCCACCATAGTTATCTTGTAACCATGTTTAATAATCACTGCTAATGTAATTTCAACTACATCATCTAAAAACTTTACCTTAATCAGATTATTTCTCTTGCCGAACAACTTTCTTGCAACACCCCAATTCTTTGATGCAAGCCTTTGCAGTGTCTTATTTGTTGTGCCAAATTCATTTACAGGGATAATTTCTTCGACCCCTTTAGTATCACTTATAGCTAGCTTTGATATTGTTAAAATTACTTCTTCTGAAATTTTTAATGTGCCTGACTTATAAGCATTATCATTCTCCATATAAACCTCCTATACACTTACATTTTTAAGTGGAGAGTTATTGTATATAGTATTGTAATATAAACTCTCCACTATTATAAATACAAACGATTAATTACTCATAAATATATTATACCATAAATTTTGAAAGACACAACTATTTAACTTCAAAAATTCTAATATTTTCTGATGGAACAGCTATTTCACCTAAAATTATATCCTTTATAGCAGCAACTTGACCCTTTTCAAGCCCTTCTGATTTAACAACAATCTTTGCAGCATCATTATCAAGATACACTACGCAGTCAGAAAATCCTTGTGCTCGTATAAGATTTTCTATAGTACCCTCTTTTTCAATCATATTAGACATTTTAACTGCCTCTAATGCTCTTGAAACCATTTCATCTTCTGTAATGTCACCACCACCCATAATGGTTTGTAGTGTTTGTACTGCCGTATCTCTGCTTGTCATTTTCTCGATTCTTGCTTGAGCAAAATAATCCTCACTAGCATGTTCCTTGCTAACAAACTGGGTATCACCATATGCTTCCTTTTCATAAGCATCTGATTGTGATAGGGCATTAGTTGACATTGTTTTTTTCGCATCTTTCAAATCTGAATCTTGTGCTAATACATAGTTTATGTATACTGCTACTGCAAGCATTAGTGTTAAACAAGAAAGTATAATTTGTTTCTTTCCAATGATAAACGTTGGTTTTTTCATATTCATTCTCCTAATTTCATTTTATTTTCGCTACATAAATTTTGCTAGTTGGCAAATCAAATGCCACTGAAACTGATCTATATACATTTTCACGAACTACACTATTGTCACCCCCCTCACATACAACTACTATTCCGCTTATTTGTGGGTTATTAATTTTCTTGAGCAAAGCCTCCTTCTTTCCATTGCTTTCAATTATTATATGCTTATTTTCTTTTTGTTCTGAATATTTTTCGCTATCCCTAGTCAAATTACTCTTCTCTTCATCTGCATATACATATTCCTTTGTGCTTAAAATGTTTATCATAACTTCAGCTTCTCCAACACCATTTATACTCTCTAAAAGTATTTTTAATTTATTCTCCATATCTTTCGTATATTGCTCTAATTCAATATTAGAAGAAATAATTTCATTCCTTGATTCTGCTATATTGGAGTTTTTATTATTTCTATCCTTTGGGGTTAGGCTTGATAACAAAATTAATGCCATACCTAATAATCCTATAAAAACAATGATCTTAATTTTTTTATCATCTGAAAACATTGTCTTTATTTTTTTAAGTATATCCATAAAGTTTACACCTTCAATCATTTTTATTTTCTTTAATTATTATCACATCTTCTCCTATAGATAGTAACGAGGAAATTATCTTTTTTGATTTCTCATTATCATCACTATCAAGTTCTATACTATTAATAGATATGCCTGAGCTATCCTCTATATTAATACTTACGTTAATTTCTTTGCATTCTATTCCTGATTCGATTAGTTTTAACACTAGAGAATTTGCTATATTATTTTCAGTTATAAGCCTTGCCTGATTATCTACAACGGACTCCATTTCACTATACTGTGATCCATTTGCAGATATAACATCCTGATTTATTGAAAAATCAAAGCCATTTGTTACAATTGGTGTTAATATACTTAATAAAAAAATAAGGGAAAAAATCATTCTTATTTGATTGTTAAACTTTTCACTTGGCTTTATCGCATCTGCAATTGATATCGCTATACCAATAAAGCAAGCCGTACCTACCATCAATTTTATGGTATTCATATTTTTCTCCTATATAGTTAATGCCATAATTACTGCCGTTGAGACTATAAACATTATTGAAAAGGAAATTATTACACTGAAAGTAATTGTAGTAATAGATGAAATATTTTTAAATAACTTAGCTAATCCTTTAACATTAAAAACTTCTGCACCAATACTTGCTATACCTATTACTATTCTGTTTAGCCCAATAGTTATGATAGTTGGAAGTACCATTATAAGAATAACCATTATTCCCACTCCCCCAACTCCACCCTTAAGTAGACCAAAGCTCCCTTTCAGTGTTGTATAAGCATCTGAAATTGCTCCTCCAACTACTGGCACAAAACTTGAAACCATAAACTTCCCTGCTTTAACTGACAAGGAATCTGCTGAGTTTCCGATAATGCTTTGAATTGATAACAAGCCTACAAAAATTGTCATCATAAGACCTAAACTCCATGTAACTGCTTTTTGTATTCCTTCAATTAGGCTAGAAAGTGATATCGTTGGGTTTAATGAATCTACAATTGCTAAGGCAATACATAAACTTAATAATGGCATCAGAAAACCACTTGCAATCTGTACTGCTATTTCTGCAATAAGCACAAGAATTATATTATAAACACCTGCCGCAGTTAAATTTCCACTCCCTACTGCTATACTAGCGAATACAGGTACAAATCCAAGCATAAATGTAGCACCCTCTGATAATGCATGTGAGGCTTGTTCTATACATTCGCATACTGGATTAGATAATATTAATATGCATACTAAAATAGAGATTATATTAAAAATCCTATTAAGTGATTCGTTTTTTGCAGTATCACCTATATTCTCAATTAATGATGCTAGAATAATAACTGCCATTAGGGATATTAATAATTTAATTGGAGCAACTGCCATTTCTTTAGCCTTTATCAAGATACTTGCAAATACATCTTTGGGATTCAGTGACATTATACCTTCGGGATTATCTAACTTTATGTTGTTTTCTTCAAAGAAATTTTTAACCTCCTCAGAATAACTTTGCTCAAGTTGATTCCCACCACTTGCTTCAAGTGCCTCATTAACTATATCTTCTTCATTAATTTGTGCAACTGCAGTTATTCTAAGGCAAAGCAGAGTTGTTGCAATTATGAATAATATAAAAAAAATTTTAAACAATCCTTTTCCCATTCTTTTATCCCCTTATTTCTCCTATATAATTGATGTTAAAAAAAATATGAGCTTTTCTAATAAAGGTATTGCTAAAATTATTAAAGTTACCTTTCCAGATAACTCTACCACAGTTGCAATTGCATTCTCATTACAATCCTTGCATATATCAAATCCTAGCTGGGTTACATAGCATATTCCTAGTGATTTAATAATAGTCTGGGAGTAATTTTCCCCTGTTCCTGTACGGGCAAATAAATCATTTATCATACTTATTAAAGGTGAAAGGTATAAAACAATAAACATAAGAACAATTGTACAGGCTGCTATCGAAACAAATAAAGCTTGTTCTTTATTGTATTTCTCCAAAACTTTTCCTAGGATTGCTGCGATTATACATAAAGCAATTATCATTAATATATTTTCTACCATAATCCAAATACGCTTTTTACTGTATTAAAAAGATTGCCTATTTCCTGAATGATTATCATAAGCACAACTATAAGCCCTGCTAAGGTTGTCATCATTGCTTGTTCTTCTCTTTCTGCCCTCTTTAAAACTAAACTCAAGACAGCAACTATTATACCGACCCCAGCGATTTTAAATATTAAATCAATCTCCATTTTTTGCTCCTTTATTATATACTAAGGATTATAGTTTATATGTTAAATCCTTTTAATCATTTAAATAAGCAATATAGCAACAAAAACCCCTGATAGAACACCTAAACTCCTATAAAGCTTACCCTTTTTATCATAATTTTCATTTGCCTTTTTTATCAGTAAGTTAAACTTGTCCTTATATATGGTTAATGCCGACATTTGTCCCTCTGTATCACTTGAGCCAAGGGAATTTCCCAACGATATTAATTCTATTTTTTCTTCAACTAACAATTTGCTATCTTTCTTAATAGCATTTATCCATGCAGTATGAAATGGGATTCCTGGAGCAATTTCTGATTTTACTATTTGTAAAAAAGCTAGTTCAGTGTATATTGAGTTTGATATTAGTTCATCCACTATTTCTGTGACTGTTAAAGATTTATGCCTTATAAGTATTGTAATTTCATCTATCATTTTTCTTGTTAATTCTAATCTCGTTATATGTTCCTTTAACAATGTTGATGCACTTATCCCCGCATATCCTGTTGCACATACTAACAACATAATGCCTATTAGTTTAAGCATCATAATTATAATCCCCCCCATAAGGTATGGCTTGAATTTCTTTTACCATGCCTAATTCACTCCCACTACCAAGGATTATTATATAATCAAATGCTCCCAGTTCTAAAAGTTTTTTTATATATATTTTTTTATAAAGCTCAGCTAATGTACCAGCATGGGTTGTAGCAATTATTTTCACCCCCGAATTAACAGTTCTAACTAATGCTTCTACATCTGATTTATTACCTATTTCATCGCATATAATTAATTCGGGGTTCATTACCCTAATTGCTGTTTCAATTCCCTCAGCTTTAGGATAACCATCAAAAACATCGCTTTTATTACCTATATCATTCTGTGGTTCTCCACGGTGGATTGCTGCAATTTCACCCCTCTCATCAATTATTGATACTCTCCAACGTTTTGCTACAAGCCTGCATAAATCTTTAAGGAATGTAGTCTTACCACTCCCCGGACTACCTGCTATTAATAGCCCTATTGATGATTGTGTAAACAATTTATTAAATATATTTTCAGCACAACCTATGACTTGTCCTGAAATTCTAAAATTTAAGCCATTAATGTACTTTACTGTATCTACTCTTTGTTCTTTTACTACTGCACTACCTGCAATTCCAACTCTATTTCCACCCATAATAGTTATGAAACCTTGGGAAAGCTCTCTACTAAAACTGTGTATGGAATAATCACAAACAGCCTTAAAACTGTGTTCTATATCCTTTTGATTAACTATTAAAGCTAGATGGGAATCATTTGTTATATCTCCATCTGTTGTTAGGAATCTTTCTTGTCCAAAGGATACTATACAAACTGGTCTCCCTATCCTCAGCCGTATTTCATGGGTATCTTTCTTATCTTTCTCATTAATTTTGATGAGAGCTTGCTTTATAACTGGTGAAAAATAATCTGTTATTTTATCAAAGCTACTTATCATTTTCATTAATTTTCTCCTTTATTTTTACGTTGTTATTTCTTTACTTAATTCTATGTGTATAAAATTTAAAATATTACTATTATCCCAAACAAAAAAGACTTGCAAAATATAAGTCATAATTATAATGCTTATAGAAATTATATTAGTTTAAAAATGAAAAAACCATGAGTTAAACATTTATAATGTAACTCATGGTTTTATTATTTATTAATTCAGCTATTGTATTTTGATGATACTGATATTCGATTAAGAGCACGTTTTAATTTAAATTCTGCCTGTTTAAACTCTAAATCACTTAACTTATGTGATAATGTTTGCCTTGCTTTGCGTTCAGCTTCCTTTGCTCTTTCAACATCGATTTCATCGTGCCACTCAATAGAAGTAGCAATAATTGTTGTTTTATCTTTTGAGACCTTTACAACACCTTGCGATATCGCCGCTACTTTAAATTTATTTCCAATTTTAATTCTCAAGGGACCAGGTGGCAATATTGAAACATAGCTTTCATGGCGTGCTAAAATACCAATTTCACCACAAACCGTACTTAAGATTATTTGTTCAGTTTCTCCATCAAAGAAAACCCTCTCCGGAGTTACAACTTTTAGGTTGAACAGTGCCATTAGGCATCACCCTTTTTTGCTTTATTAACTGCCTCATCAATAGTGCCGACAAAGAGAAACGCTGATTCAGGAAGATCATCATGCATGCCTTCTATAATTTCTTTAAAGCCCCTAATTGTTTCCTTGATTGGAACATATTTTCCTTCCATTCCTGTGAATTGTTCAGCAACCTTAAATGGTTGCGATAAGAATCGTTGTACTTTTCTTGCACGGTTAACAACAAGCTTATCTTCATCTGATAACTCGTCCATACCCATTATAGCAATAATATCCTGTAATTCCTTATACCTTTGTAATATAGTTTGAACATTCCTTGCTACTTCATAATGTTCATTACCAACTATTTCAGGAGATAAAATCCTTGAGCTACTATCAAGTGGATCAACAGCAGGATAAATTCCTAATGATGAAATCTGTCTTGACAAAACAGTAGTTGCATCTAAGTGTGCAAAGGTTGTTGCAGGTGCAGGATCAGTTAAATCATCAGCTGGTACATATACAGCCTGAACAGATGTTATAGATCCCTTATTTGTTGATGTAATACGTTCTTGTAACGCACCCATCTCTGTTGCAAGTGTTGGCTGATAACCAACGGCTGATGGCATTCTTCCTAATAATGCTGAAACTTCGGATCCTGCTTGTGTGAATCTAAAAATATTATCAATAAATAGGAGCACATCCTGACCCTCAACATCTCTGAAGTATTCAGCCATTGTTAAACCTGAAAGACCTACCCTCATTCTAGCTCCCGGCGGTTCATTCATCTGACCATAAACTAACACGGTTTTATCTATAACTCCACTTTCGATCATTTCATTATAAAGATCATTACCCTCTCTTGTACGCTCTCCAACTCCAGAAAAAACAGATATCCCACCATGTTCATTTGCAATATTGTTTATAAGTTCTTGTATTAAAACAGTTTTTCCAACACCAGCACCACCAAATAAGCCAATCTTTCCACCTTTTAAATAAGGAGCAATTAAATCGATAACCTTAATCCCAGTTTCCAATACATCATTAGATGCTTTTTGCTCCTCATAGCTAGGTGCTTCCCTATGGATTTGCCATTTATCAGTTGTTGATTCAAAAGGCTTTTCATCAATAGCCTCGCCTAAAAGGTTAAAAACTCTACCTAAAATCTCTCTCCCAACCGGAACCTTGATAGGTCCCTCTGTATCAGTTGCAACCATTCCCCTTACTAATCCATCAGTACTATTCATAGAAATACAGCGAACTATGTCATCGCCAATATGTTGTGCAACTTCAACTACAACTTTTTGTCCATCATTATCTATTTCAATAGCATTTAATAAGTTAGGCAAGTTTTCCTTGTTAAACCTAATATCTACTACTGCACCAATTACTTGGACAATCTTACCGATATTTTGCATACTTTCCTCCTCAAGAATTGAAAATAATATATAATCTGTGTATATATTTTTCAAACCAAATTAGAACTGTGCACTTGCACCACCTACAATTTCTGTTATTTCCTGTGTAATTGTATTTTGACGAGCCCTATTATATATTAATGATAAATCATTTATCATTTCTAGTGCATTTTCCGATGCATTATCCATAGCAATTCTTCTTGCAGCTAGTTCCGCTGTAAATGAATCAATAATAGCACTATAAAGTATCCCTGAAATATATTGCGGAATAAGCATATTAAAGACTTCTTCAGTAGATGGCTCATAGGTTGTTAAATTATTTACTCTTTCCATTTTTTCATCTTCAATTGGCAAGATACTGATACATTTTTCCTGCTGTACAAGTGATGATACATAATTTGTATATGCCATTTCTATCCTATCAATCTTTCCAGCAATAAAAGCTTCAGCAATTTTATCAGAAATACTAGAGGAATCGTAAATATCGAGGCTCTCAGCTATATAGGAATACTTTGCCATAATTTTAAAATCACGTTTCTCAAAATATTCTACAGCTTTTTTACCAATTGGAAGTATAATAACATTCTTACTTGATGATAGTTCATTATATCTGTTATGTGCAAGTTTTAAAACATTTGAATTGTAACCACCCGCTAATCCTCTATCACCAGCAATTACAATTATCAACACATTATCACTTTTTTTATTAAATATAGATTCGAATATTCTATTTTCAGAAGTTATTTCACGCATTGTATCATATAATGCCTCAAAATATGATTCTGATTTTTCTGATTTTTCTTTGGCACGCCTTAGCTTTGATGAAGCAACAAGCCCCATAGCTTTAGTTATCTGCATCGTACTTTCTACGCTTTTAATTCGTCTTTTTATATCCTTCATGTTAGCTGAAGCCATATTACATTCACCTTTCTATGATGATAATTTATTGTTTATCCTTCATATATTTAACGATAAACATATCTAATGCTTCCACTAAAGCCTTTTCAGTATCTTCATCTAAATCTTTGGTTTCATTAATCGATTTGACAATATCAGGATGTGAGCTATCAATATAATCAAATAAATCCCTTTGAAAATCTAAAATATATTTTATAGGAATTTCCCTTAAATAATCATTTACTACGGCATAGATAATCACTACTTGATGTTCTACAGATATGGGTTCGCTTCTGTTTTGTTTCAATACTTCAACAATTCGCTCCCCCTGTGCAAGACGCTTTTTTGTATCTTTATCTAAGTCAGAACCAAATTGTGAAAATGCCTGTAATTCACGGTACTGTGAATAAGCTAGCTTAAGGGAGCCTGATACCTTTTTCATAGCTTTTATCTGTGCAGCACTACCAACACGTGATACTGATATACCTGGGTTTACTGCAGGTCTTACGCCTGAGTTAAATAGGTCTGTTTCTAGGAATATCTGTCCATCAGTTATTGATATTACATTTGTTGGGATGTAGGCTGAGACATCGCCTGCTTGAGTTTCGATTATAGGGAGTGCTGTTAAACTTCCACCACCGTAATTTTCATTTAAACAACATGCTCTTTCGAGTAACCTTGAATGCAAATAAAAAACATCTCCAGGATATGCTTCACGACCTGGTGGTCTTTTAAGAAGCAATGATAATGTACGGTATGCTACAGCGTGTTTAGATAAATCATCATAAATACATAAAACATCCTTACCTTTATTTAGAAAGTACTCACCCATCGCACAACCTGAATAAGGTGCAATATACTGCAATGGAGCTAATTCGGATGCTGTTGATGACACTACAATTGTATAATGCATAGCACCAGCTTTTGTAAGAGTATCAACTACATTTGCAACAGTAGAACGCTTTTGACCTATTGCTACATAAATACAGATAACATCTTCATTACGCTGATTGATAATTGTATCTAATGCAATAGAGGTTTTTCCAGTTTGTCTATCACCAATTATGAGTTCACGTTGTCCCCTTCCTATTGGTATCATCGAATCAATAGCTTTAATGCCTGTTTGAAGAGGTTTGTGAACGGATTTTCTTGCGATTATTCCAGGAGCGATTTTTTCAATAGGTGCAGTTTCTGTTGACAAAATAGGTCCCCTACCGTCAATTGGTTGACCCAATGCATTTACCACTCTACCAAGAAGATCTTCTCCAACTGGCACAGAAACAATTCGCCCCGTTCTTTTAACAGTATCTCCTTCTTTTACATCCGAATCGGAACCTAACATTATTGTACCTACAAAATGTTGCTCTAAGTTCAATGCTATTCCATATATACCATTCTCAAATTCTAACAATTCTCCCGATAAACATTTTTCTAGCCCATGAATATTAGCAATTCCATCACCAACAGTCACCACTGTCCCTATATCAGTAAGCTCTATTTTTGAGCTATAATTTTTAATTTGCTCTTTAATGATATTCGTTATTTCATCCGGGCGTAAGTTCATTTATACACCTTCTTTATATTTATTATTAATTTTAAACAGTTTTATATCTGCTTTAACTGTTTACTAATATCCTTTAACTTCCCCTTAATACTATTATCTATTTGGGTATTACCATAATTAATAATAATGCCTCCTAAAATCTCAGGAGAAACTATTTCAATAAGTTTAATCTTTTTTCCAGATTTTTGTTGAAGCTTATCTACAAGCTTTTGTCTTATTTCTTCAGTCAAAGGAATACTCGTTGTAGCAGTTACCTCTATAATTTTATTATATGAATTATAAATAATATTAAATTCATCCACTATGCCTGCGAAGGAGTTAATACGTTTTTTTTCTACTAAAATACATAGGAAGTTATAAGCAATACCATCATTTTTAAACACTTTTGAAAGGATATTGAGCTTATCAGTTAATTCAATTGTTGGAACAGATAGTAACTTTTGCAAATCCTCAAACTCTATGAATACAGAATTATATTTATTAAGCTTATCATAAACTAAATCTATACATTCTTCTTCTTTACAAAGTTCAAATAATGCGTTAGCATAAAGCTTATCTACTTGTTCCATCATTTTAACTCACCTACATTTTCAATAAACTCATCAATCAAACGAGCATGGTCAGTATTACTTAATTCTTTTCCAACTAACCTTTCAGCAACCATTACAGCGATATCTGAAATTTCATCCTTAATTTCGCTCTTAGCACGCTTTTTTTCACGCTCAATCTCATCATTCGCTCTCAGTGTAATATTGCTAGCTTCATTTTTTGCCTGAACAATTATTTCATCCGAACGGCCTTGAGCCTTTTTAGTAGCATTTTTTATTATTTCAGCTGATTCCTCTTTTGCATTTGACAGCAACAGGTTATAATCTGCTTCAAGCTTCTTTGCATTATTCATAGCTTCATCGGCTTTAGAATAAGTAGTACTTACATCATTCGCTCGTTCTTCAAGCATTTTATTAACTCTATCAAAAAGAAAATGCTTTATAATCAGAAATAATATAAATGTATTAATAATTGTAAAAATAATACTACTAGGGTCTATAGATAGGAAGTCTAAAAACTTAACAGCTGAAACAGTATTTCCTGATAAATAAATCAGATTCAATAATTCTCACCTCTTTTTATAATATATAAAGATTTACAAATAGATATGTGAATTATTAATTATAGCTTACCTACAAGTGGATTGATAAATAGTAGAATCAAAGCTACAACGAATCCGTAAATACCAGTTGACTCTGCAACAGCAGCACCAACTAACATGGTTCTAGTAATTGCACCAGAAGCCTCTGGTTGACGTCCTACTGCTTCACAAGCCTTACCAGCCGCATATCCTTGTCCCATACCAGGTCCTAATCCTGATATCATCGCTAAACCTGCACCAATTGCTGATGCTGCCAATACAATTGCTTTTTCCATAAATAAATCCTCCTAATTTTCTACTATTTTTTATTCTTCGCCTTCATTTGCAGAACCAATGAATACCATTGATAACATAACAAAAATAAAAGCCTGCATTACTCCACTAAAAACATCAAAGTATATAGATAAAAATGCTGGAATACCTATTGTTGCCAAGGGCACTGTTAAACCTAATGCGGTAGATAATCCTGTTAATGCATAATATAACAACATTGAGATTACCATCCCGCCAGCAATATTTCCAAAGTGACGAAAGCTTAGTGAAACAGGTGTTACAAATAAACTAACAATATTCATCGGAGTCATAACTGGCACTGGCTCAGTAAAACCTTTAAGGTATCCACCTACTCCGTTTGCTTTAATGTTGCATGCCTGTACCATAAAAAATGTAAGCAATGCCCATGATAATGTGGTATTATAGTCAGCTGTCATTGGTCTTAGTCCAACAAGCCCAACCAAACTACCAAACATTGAAAACATAAACAATGCAGCCATATATGGTGCAAACCTCATGTTTCGTTTACCCATTGTATCAAGAACCAACTTATTTACTGTTGTAACTATAAGTTCGGCAATACTCTGTTTTTTGCTAGGAATTTTCTTCAT
>JAAYSW010000124.1 GCA_012523875.1 Clostridiales bacterium | reverse complement strand
CAGTAACGTCAGTTGTTCTAAAGTAGAACTGTGGTCTATAGTTGTTGAAGAAAGGTGTATGACGGCCGCCTTCTTCCTTCTTCAAAACGTAGATTTGACCTACAAACTTTGTAAGTGGTTGAATTGAGCCTGGCTTGCAAAGTACTTGACCTCTTTTTATGTCTGCCCTTTGAATACCACGAAGCAATGCACCGATGTTATCGCCAGCTTCAGCGTAGTCAAGAATCTTTCTGAACATTTCGATACCAGTAACAACTGTCTTTGTCTTTTCTTCTGTCAAACCAACAAGCTCAACTTCATCACCAGTCTTAATTTGTCCTCTTTCAACTCTACCAGTAGCAACTGTACCACGACCTGTAATAGTCATAGTATCCTCAACTGGCATTAAGAATGGAAGATCAGACTTTCTGTCAGGTGTTGGAATCCATGTGTCAACAGCATCCATTAAATCAAGAATTGGCTTATATGCTGGGTCATCAATATTGTTATCAGCTGTTAATGCTTTATATGCTGAACCCATAATAATTGGTGTATCATCACCTGGGAATTCGTATTTATTCAATGCATCACGAATATCCATTTCAACTAATTCTAGTAATTCTTCGTCATCCACAAGATCAGTTTTGTTCATAAATACAACAATTGATGGAACACCAACTTGACGTGCCAAAAGTAGATGCTCGTTAGTTTGAGCCATTGGGCCATCAGTTGAAGCAACAACCATGATTGCTCCATCCATCTGTGCTGCACCTGTAATCATATTCTTGATGTAGTCAGCATGCCCTGGACAGTCAACGTGAGCATAGTGACGAGTCTCTGTTTCATACTCAACGTGAGATGTGTTAATTGTAATACCACGCTCTCTCTCTTCAGGTGCCTTGTCAATTGCAGCATAATCTTCAAATTGAGCATTACCTTTAAGTGAAAGGGTCTTTGTGATAGCTGCTGTCAAAGTAGTTTTACCATGGTCAACGTGACCGATTGTACCAATATTTACGTGGGGTTTAGTTCTTTCAAATTTAGCCTTAGCCATTGGGATAGTCCTCCTCATTTATAATTTATTATACTAATATTTACTATACTATCAGATATCATTGATAATTTCAAGTGTTTTTAAGAAAATAATTAAAATTTATACTTCCTTACCATTTCTTGAAACCATAATCTTCTCTGAAATAGATTTAGGAACTTGAATATAGCTATCTGGTTCCATTGAATATTGCCCTCTTCCCTGTGTCTTAGAACGCAAATCATTAGAATATCCAAACATTTCTGAAAGTGGTACAAGTGCATTGATTTGTTGTGCTCCCGCTCTTGCTTCCATTCCTAATATCTGTCCTCTTCTTGAGTTCAAGTCGCCGATAACATCGCCCATATAATCTTCAGGAACAATTACAATAACCTTCATAATTGGTTCAAGAATAATTGGGTTTGCTTTTCTCATCGCTTCCTTAAACGCCATTGAACCTGCTATCTTAAATGCCATTTCGGATGAGTCAACTTCATGATATGAACCATCATATAGCTCTACCTTAACGTCAACTACTTGATATCCAGCAAGGATACCTGTTTGCATAGCACCCTTAATTCCTGCATCAACTGCTGGAATATATTCCTTAGGAATAGAACCACCAACAATTTTATTGATAAATTCATATCCCTTACCGGATTCATTTGGCATAATTCTAATCTTAACATGACCATATTGACCCTTACCACCGGACTGCCTTGCATATTTATGGTCAACGTCAGCTTCGCCAGTAATTGTTTCCTTGTATGAAACTTGTGGTGCACCTACGTTAGCTTCGATTTTAAACTCACGGAATAATCTATCCACAATGATTTCAAGATGAAGCTCACCCATACCTGCAATAATAGTCTGACCTGTTTCCTCATCAGTCCATGTTCTGAATGTTGGGTCTTCCTCTGAAAGCTTAGACAAAGCAATACCCATCTTCTCCTGTCCTGCCTTTGTTTTTGGCTCGATAGCCAAATTAATTACAGGCTCTGGGAATTCCATTGATTCCAATATAACTGGTGATTTTGGATCACATAGCGTGTCGCCTGTTGTAGTATTCTTCAAACCTACTGCAGCTGCAATATCCCCAGCATAGATTGTATCGATATCCTTCCTATGGTTTGAGTGCATTTGAAGAATACGTCCAATTCTCTCATTATTGTCCTTAGTAGCGTTCAATATAGTTGAACCTGCATCTAATGAACCCGAATAAACCCTAAAGAAACAGAGTTTTCCAACGAATGGATCAGTAGCAATCTTAAATGCTAATGCAGCAAATGGTTCTTTATCTGATGAAGGTATTTCACATTCCTCACCTGTATCAGGCCTAGTACCCTTGATATTTGGAACATCAATTGGTGAGGGCATATAGTCAACTATAGCATCAAGAAGCTTTTGAACGCCCTTGTTTTTGTAAGATGTACCACAAACAACTGGAACAATCTTATTAGCTAGAACGCCGACTCTTATTCCCTTTTTGATTTCTTCAATTGATAATTCTTCACCTTCAAGGTATTTTTCCATCAATTCTTCATCCTGTTCAGCAACTGTATCTAATAGAGATGCTCGAAGCTCTGTTGCCTTATCAACCAAATCCTCTGGAATTTCCTCTACTCGTATATCTTTTCCAAGGTTGTCATAATATACATATGCTTTCATCTCAATAAGATCAACCATTCCCTTGAATGTATCCTCTGCGCCTATTGGAATTTGGATTGGAACTGCATTACATTTCAATCTGTCATGCATCATACCAACAACCTTAAAGAAATCAGCACCTGTGATATCCATCTTATTTATATAAGCCATTCTTGGAACTTTATATTTATCAGCTTGACGCCATACAGTTTCAGACTGTGGCTCAACGCCTCCCTTGGCACAAAACACTGTCACAGATCCGTCTAGCACTCTAAGTGAACGCTCAACCTCAACTGTAAAATCAACGTGTCCTGGTGTATCTATAATATTGATTCTATGGCCAGCCCAGTATGCAGTCGTTGCAGCAGAGGTAATTGTGATACCCCTTTCCTGCTCTTGCTCCATCCAGTCCATTGTTGCAGCACCTTCGTGAGTTTCTCCTATCTTATGGTTTATACCCGTATAAAACAAAATTCTCTCACTCGTAGTTGTTTTGCCTGCATCAATATGGGCCATTATACCAATATTTCTTGTTTGTTCGAGTGAACAATCTCTCGGCATAATTTCCTCCTCGATTTATAAAACATAATAATTATATCATGCTTTAGATAAACATTCTTACTTTCTTCATTAATTACTGAGTATGTTGTTATAAACACATTCTACCAACGGTAGTGAGCAAATGCTCTGTTTGCCTCAGCCATCTTATGAGTGTCTTCACGTTTTTTGCAAGAACCACCTGATCCATTAATAGCATCAATAATCTCAGCAGAAAGTCTATCCTTCATAGTCTTTTCATTTCTAAGTCTTGAGTATTTTGTAATCCATCTCAATCCTAATGTTTGGCGTCTTTCAGGACGAACCTCGATTGGCACCTGATAAGTTGCACCACCCATTCTACGAGCCTTAACTTCTAATACAGGCATAATATTTTCCATAGCCTGTTCAAATGCTTCCAACGCATCCTTGCCAGTCTTTTCAGCAACAATTTCGAATGCATCATATACTATTTTTTGAGCAACACCCTTTTTTCCATCAAGCATTATGTTATTAATTAAACGTGTAACAAGCTTTGAATTATAAACTGGGTCTTGCAAAACATCACGCTTTGCGATATTACCTCTTCTTGGCATTTCGCTTCCCTCCTTCACATATATTATGAATTCATAGGTACTCGTTCCATTGGGTCACCCCAATATGACCGTCAGACCATGTAGAGGATTACATCAAATTTGCGTTCTAATTTGGATAGGAGGCTTGTACTCGCCCATTGGTTAATATAATTAATCACCCATCGAATTAACACTATTTATATAATCTCCACATTCTTCTGTGGTAGTTGTATCCTATTAATTATACTGGATTACTGCTTATTTAGCAGCAGCACCAGCTTTTGGTTTCTTAGCTCCGTACTTTGAACGACCTTGCATTCTCTTTGCAACACCCTGTGTGTCCAATGTACCACGAACAATATGATAACGTACACCCGGCAAGTCCTTTACACGTCCACCACGAATCAAAACTACGCTATGTTCCTGTAAGTTATGACCAATACCTGGAATATATGCAGATACTTCATAACCATTTGATAATCTAACTCTGGCAATCTTTCTCATAGCTGAGTTTGGTTTCTTTGGTGTAGCTGTTCTTACAGCTGTGCATACGCCACGTTTCTGTGGTGAGCTTAGATTGATAGTTTCTTTTTTCTTTGAGTTATAGCCCTTCTGCAATGCAGGAGATGCTGATTTCTTTTTAGAAACTGATCTTCCCTTACGAACCAATTGGTTAAATGTTGGCATATTTACCCTCCTTATCTCAATATTTACACGCCATTAAATATAATGTCGCATACCATACAATTATATACACATTATTCCCCATTGTCAAGTGATTTAATAAAAAATAAATATGCTTTTTGCAATTTTAATAAAAACAAATGTTAAGAATCGTCTTTTTAATTGCAAAAGCATATTATTTTAGAAGCACTTCCCCTATCTATTATCTAGCTTCTCATAATCCTTATGGTCTGCAACAGCTTTGTATGCAGGTCTTATAATCTTATTTGCGTTGATTAGCTCTTCAATCCTATGAGCTGACCAACCTGATATCCTAGCTATTGCAAAAATTGGTGTATACAATTCTAATGGTAAATCAAGCATACTGTAAACAAAACCGCTATAAAAATCAACATTTGCACTAACACCCTTGTAAATTTTTCTCTCATCTGCAATTACTATTGGCGCTAATCTTTCTACCATAGAATATAATTTAAATTCGTCCTGTCTTCCCTTTTCTTCTGATAACTTCTCAACAAACCCTTTGAAAATATCAGCTCTTGGATCTGAAATGGAATAAACAGCATGTCCCATACCATAAATTAAACCACTTTTATCAAATGCTTCTTTATGCAATAATGCCTTTAAGTAATCCTTAACTTCTTCCTCATTGTTCCAGTCCTTTACAGCCCTTTTCATCTCATCAAACATTTGTGCTACCTTAATGTTTGCTCCACCATGCTTAGGACCTTTAAGTGAACCTAGCGATGCAGCCACAACTGAATAAGTATCAGCACCTGAGGATGTTACTACATGTGTTGTGAATGTTGAGTTATTTCCACCACCATGCTCAGCGTGTAGAACCAATGCAACATCAAGTATTTTAGCCTCTAATTCAGTATATTTGCTGTCTGGACGCAATGTATATAAAATATTTTCAGCAGTTGATAAACCTGGCTGAGGTCGATGAATGTGAAGACTCTCATCATTCTTATAGTAACTATAAGCTTGATAACTATAAACTGATAGCACTGGGAATAATGCTATTAACTGAAGGCATTGTCTTAAAACATTATCAATCGAGGTGTCATTCGCCATATTATCATATGAATAAAGTGAAAGCACACTTCTAGATAATGCATTCATAATATCTTCACTTGGGGATTTCATGATTATATCTCTTACAAATGTACTTGGTAAGCGTCTGAAATCTTCTAGCAAGCTCATAAAATCATCTAGTTGTTCTCTTGTAGGCAATTCTCCAAAAAGAAGTAGATATGCCGATTCTTCAAAACCGAACCGATTCTCATCAATAAATCCGTTAACTATTTCCTCGACATCAATTCCACGATAAAAAAGCTTTCCAACACATGGGACTTCTTTGCCGCCAACTATCTCCGTTGAACGAACTTCGCTTATATCCGTTAAGCCAGCTATAACACCTTTTCCTGTTATATCTCTTAAGCCACGTTTAACCTCATATTTATTATAAAGCTCAGGATTAATATTATAATTCTTTTTACAGATGTCGGTAAGCTCAGTTATTTTCTTATTTATATTTGTGTAATCGTAGTGTGACATAGTTTCTCCTTTCTTCTAGCAATCATACGTATAGGTACTATTTATTATAGTATATTTTCATCATAAAAGAAATGAATAAATTGTTAACATTTCTGATTTCTATTAATTTTTTTAATATTATATTAAATATTAGTCTATTTTTAGACCAAATTCAAGCATAATTTACATATAAAATGTAGTAAATTATTTTTATTTTCTTCACTTAATTAATTTTATAATTGACTTTTACACTTTAAAGTGATATAATAACTGTGGAAATTTAAATTATTAGAAATTACTAATGGAGGTTAAACTATGAATATTCTAGTAGTCGGTCTTGGACTAATTGGCGGCTCAATATGCAAGGCTTTAAGCGATAAAACAACCCACAATATTTGGGGCTATGATAGGGATAAAAGTGTATTGGAACAAGCATTAAATTGGGGTTGCATTTCATTGGTTGCAAATGAAAATGATTTTAATAAAGCGGATATAGTTATTGTATGCCTTCATCCTATTGCAACACGTTCCTTTATGGAATCTCATATACCTAAATTTAAGAACAATTGTATTATATTCGATGTATGTGGAATTAAGGGGCAGATGGTTCTAGATATAACAGAGTCCGCATTAGAATATAATGTACATTATATAGGCACTCACCCTATGGCAGGTAAGGAACATTCTGGTTTTGAATTTTCCGATAAGGATTTGTTTAAAAATGCAAATTTCATTGTTACGCCAATAGATAAAACTGATTCTAATGCTCTCAATACTGTCATTTCTCTTGCTGAACAGATTGGTTTCGGAGCAATAATAAAATCTGATCCATTTGAACATGATAGCATCATTGCCTACACATCACAGCTTGCACATATTGTATCGAGTGCATATGTTAAAAGCCCTACACTAAAAAAAGAAAAAGGATATACTGGTGGGAGTTTTCAAGATATGACAAGGATTGCTACTCTAAACGAGGATATGTGGACAGATTTATTTTTGCTGAACAAGGAAAGCCTTGTCTTTGAAATCGATATGTTAATGCATAATTTAAAACTTTATCGTGATGCAATTAGCGAAAACGATAGTGATAAATTAAAAGAGTATTTACGTGATAGTAGAATATTAAAAGAGTATAATCTAAAAGATGGTGTATAGCCCAATAGTTACTATCTAAACACTTGTTCTGCCACACATCTTGACACTTTTATTACTTAGGTGTAAAATATTTATAGACAAAGTATTAATCATAACAGTTATAATAATATTAAAAGGATGTGCATTTATTGATTTTTATCAAGGATTATTTTAAAATGCTGAAAAAGGAGTTTAAGGGTTATAACAAAAACAAACTGGGTAAAGACCTCCTTGCAGGGGTTACAGTCGCTGCTGTTGCTCTCCCTATAGCCTTAGCATTTGCTGTTGCAAGTGGTGCATCCGCTGCTGCTGGATTGATTACTGCTGTTATAGCAGGGCTTATTGCTGGCTCCCTTTCAGGTGGCTCGTTCCAAATTTCTGGCCCTGCTGGTACTATGACAGCAATTTTATTGCCACTAATGATGAAATATCAAATTCAGGGTGTGTTTATCGCCTGTTTTTTATCGGGAATTATTTTGCTGATATGTGGTTTGTTAAGGTTAGGTAATTTAGTTTCATATCTACCCTTATCAGTATTTACAGGATTCACTTCAGGGATTGCTATTATCATTGCTTTAGGGCAAATTAATAATCTAACAGGGCTAACCTCCGAAGGCACCTCCACTGTAAGTAAAATTACTAGCTATTTTAGATTGGAACAGAATTTTAATATAACAGCCTTTATAATTGGTGTCTCTGTTATAGTTTTTATGATAGCCTACCCCAAAAGGTTGAATAAGTACTTCCCTTCATCCCTGCTTGCAATTATTATTGCAACTATATTAAATATAACTTTTAAATTTAATGTAACTGGAGTTGGTGCTATACCGAAAACGATAATGCTTCCCGAAAGGCTTAGCTTATCTAGTCTAAACCTTAGCGATATCAAACCACTTATCATTCCCTCAATAAGTATTGCAGCACTTGTGATGATAGAAAGCCTCTTATGCGGTGCTTCCGCTGGGAGAATGAAAAAGGAGAAACTTAATAATAACCAAGAATTAATTG
>JAAYSW010000123.1 GCA_012523875.1 Clostridiales bacterium | reverse complement strand
CTATTTCTCAAAAATTTTTATGTCTTTTAATTATGTTTATCTTATTTTTATGGTTAAGTACTATCTATCTCTAAATGATACAGGCCATAGAACAATATCCAAATATATTTAGCTGGTTATTCTTCTATGGCCTGCCCATATGGGCAGACCAAATAATATAATTAATTCATTTTCTCAATATTAGAATACTTCATATGCCGTACACTACAAAGAATGTAAAACATGCAAACAATTAATTATTGATTGACCGCGCCAGACCAATCTACTGTATAAGCACCAGGAACACCAAAAGCTGTGTTCAAAGCAGAGTAGGCATCAGCAAATCCCGTTGATTGAGTTCCTTCAGCCAAAACCTTGATCTGCCAGTTCTCACCAAGAGCATCGATATACGCAGCGATAGCTTCCTGAGAGGTTTGGCTATCTAAATAAACCTGATGAATAGCATTCTCAGGAGTGGTGTCACCAGACGCCAAAGCAGTGCCGTAGGTCACAACATAGACATTGTAAGCAATACCGTCAATGGTGTCCTCATAGAAGTTCCAATCGCCTTGATAAGGTGCACCAGTAGTTTTGGACCAGTCCCACTTACCTTCTCCTATAGAGCTAGACTGATAGTTGAAGTGTAGAACATTCTTACCAGCGTCGAAATCGGGGTTGCCATTGTCAAGGATAGAAGGAATGGCGATATGCACACGAACAAATGCATCTTCACTACCTGTATTTTTCACGGTAACTTCTTTTGTGATACCATTTTGCAGAGTACCTTGCTGAGCTGAGCCAGTAGCAGGTAATAACTTTTCAGGTGTTTCTGGATCGTTGTCACCAAAATTTTCGAGTAATTCGATTTTAACGTCTCCAGTGGTGAATGTGTTGTTCTTTGCATCCGTATCTGTAAAGTAAGCCAAAGTTCCACTGATAAGTGCAACGATGACTAACAGGGCTGCAATCGTTACGGTTAGTGTTTTTTTCTTCATTATATTTCCTCCATTAAAATGTTTTATAGCAATATTAAAATATCTAGTTTATTAAAATTATGGTTGTGCATTTGCCCAAGCTTCTGCTGCTGTAAACTCTGTTGTATTATCCTTGTACAGTTGGGTTGCATAGGCTGTTACCGTAAGTGTAGGATAAGTATCTGTGGTTAAAACATTCATATCATCTTTTGTTACAGAGTCTTTAACGGTAACTGTATCTCCCGCTAAAACACCAAACTCTTGGTCAGAAGTATTAGATGCCACAATGCGATAATAGACATTTGCTGGAATATCAGTTCCATTACCCTGAGTCCATCCATCTGCCATCGCATAGGTCATGTAGGTATCAAAATTAGCAGACTTGTCGAGTTTAACAAAGAGATAGTTTGCTTCACTATCCGCTTCCACCGTGACTTTAGGATCCTTAGCCATGGTGTGTCCAGGAATCATTTTCAAATCAAGGTCTTCGCTCTCTGTCAAAGTGATGTTGATATCACTCGGTGAAAAGGTGTTTTTTACTTCATCACTCTTATCTGTGAGCCACGCCAAAGTACCACCCACCACACCAACTATAATGAGCGCAATAGCCAAAAATAGTACAATTTTTTTCTTTTTCATCTGTCTGTCCTCATTTTTTCTAATGAGACGAGTTACCTCGCCTCAACATGTGATTAAAGATTAAAAATAATTATATGTTCAACAATCATCATAGATTAATCTGTTATTTAATAACGTTTTTAATTATCAAATGCTGTCCAAGCAAGGTCTGCAGTACTAAATCCATCTGCTTGAATGGCGTCTGCTATGACGGAAATGGTCATTCCCTCAATATTAGCTAATTGCTCGTTTGTGATTGTTCCAGGTACGATGATGCTGGTGAAAAGTGGCTCTAAGGCAACATCAGCAGCGGTAGCAGGCACAGTCTCAAAATAACGGAATTCATAAGTACGCGTGTTTGCAGCTGTATCCTTTGTCACTTCATACAATTCCCATTTGTTTGCATCATATCCATCAAAAATGCTTGTCATATCTGCGCCACTAGGTGCAAAAATTTCATCCAGTTCTGCAAGATGAGAGAACGTGACCTTCATGCGAATGTAGGATTCTTCACTTCCGTCAAGGACTGTTACCATAGGGTCTTTATTGTATTCATGTCCTGGGATCAATTTGTATTCGTTCGCTTGTACACGATCTGCATCTTCAACAAGAGATCCATCTGGATTTGCCTTCGCTTCATCCAATTTGATCTTTATATTACCTACAGTAAAAGTATTTTCTACTGCATCGGTACTTGTCAGATAAGCCATCGTTCCCAGTACGGATGCTACAACCAATAATATTGCGGCAAATAACAATCCGAT
>JAAYSW010000122.1 GCA_012523875.1 Clostridiales bacterium | reverse complement strand
TGATTTTAGGGTCTATATTCCAATATTTTTGCATTGGTGGTTAATCGATGATTCATTAGATCATTGGATTGATGATTTAACGATTCACTTATAATTATGGATGTTTTTTAAAGCAATTATCTAGGGAAAGATGGTTTTAGAATTATCATTGATTTGAAAGTGACTTGGAACTATCTGTGAATATGTTTACATAACTCGATTATATGCCAAAAGATGTTTATAAGGCAGCTTATTATATTTCAAGAAACCAATTTGATACAGAGGAAGTAGTACAAGATGCATTTATTATTGCTTTTAAGAAAATTGACATGCTAAAGGATAAAGATAAATTTAAACCATGGATATGTACGATAGCAGTTAATTTAGCAAAAAGAAAATTCAAAAATAAGAAACGTGAATTATTAATGGATGAAACTGAAAAAATAATTCCTTATACTTCAGATATGTTAGAACATATATCGTTAGAAGATCACTTAGTACAAAATGAAATAAAGGAATATATACGGGAACAAATGTATAATTTAAATCCTCAACATAAAGAAGTCATATATCTTTATTACTTTGAACAATTATCTTATCAAGAAATTGCTGATCAACTTGATATTAGTATTGGCACCGTTAAATCAAGGATATCAAGGGCAAAATTAAAATTAAAAGAATACATAATCGAAGATATAGGAAAAGTGGGTGATTATAGTGTCAAAGGATCAATTTGATAAACTTATTGAAGAAGTAATTGCTGAAGAAATTGATGAGATAAAAGTACCTGATGGACAATATATTTGGGATAATATTAAAAAAAACTTAGATGTTTCAGGAGAAAATAAAATTAAGAAACATAACTATAAAAAAGTTAGTGGATTAATAATTGCTTTTGTAACAATATCAGCTTTATTAATTTGGAGTCCAACTGATAAGGATTTTGAAAATGATATCGGAAATTACAGGAGGGAAAATAGAGATAAACATAGATTCTGTAAACAATACTAGGGACAATTCGTGGGTTTCTATAGATAATAACGGAGTTCCTACAACAATAAGTTTAGATATTGATGAAGCGAAGAAAAAATCTTCCTTCCAACTGGTGTTGCCTTTTTATTTGCCTGCTGATTTTGAGCTAAAAGAAGTAGAATTAGAACAGTTAGGTAATAAAACTTTATCTGCTAAGATTAGCTATAGTAATAATGATAAAAACGTTAATCGAGCTAGTTGAAATACCTGTTAAGAGGGAATATACAAAAAATATAGGTGTAAACCAAGAAAAGGCAAAGGTTGAGACGGTGAGCAATAATGGTCTTGAATATACTGTAATTCTGTATAATAATAATCGAGTAACAGTTTTATGGAACATATATGATATGGAGTATAGTTTACGCGGTAGCGATAAAGAAGAAATGCTTAAAATTGCATTTTCTCTGAAATAATTACAGCCCTGAAATATTTTCAGGACTGTTAGTTTATTCTACTTCTATATATCCCGTGGTTCTCTGATCAGTCTCTCTATCACCATTATTATGTATGGTATATCTCATCTATAATATCAAAAGTATAAGCGTCCGCATAGACTCTTAGTTCCCCATCACCTAGATCCATAAGAGAAGCAGTGGTTAACTCTAATAAATCAGATGTAATACCATTAATAGTTATATTGGTGTTGCTTCGGTTTACGGTGGAACCTTCTGTTAAGGATTTTTCTCCAAGAAGATAATCCTTACTTTCTTGGGCATAAAGATGTTGAGGTGTTAGTATTGTTACAAAAAGCATTAAAAGTAGTACTGGCAGTAATTTTTTCATTGATATATTCCTCCTATTATTTTGTATTCAGTACATAGAGACAAAGGGGAATATTGAATGGGAGCTTCTTGATACTGTTGCAGATCCTAGAGTTGATATCAATATCGAAACCCGTAAAGAGCGACATGAAAGATTGATTGAAGAGGGATATGAGCTTGTAGAATTGAAGCAAGTCCAAAACAAACTAGCAAGAAATTTGTATATAACAGGACCTGATGGATTGTTGTATGAAACAAGAGTCACAACATCTACATATCGTCAACCAAACGAAACTGAAATTAAATATGGAGAAGATTACCTTAATATTATAACACAGTCAACCATAGGTAAAGTAATAGATACAGTATTAGGTTTTGTTCCAAAGGTTGGCTGGGTGCCTTCAGTATTGGGGATAAATACCACTTCACTTGCAGATTTTTTATCCAGAGGACGAGTGACACACATTGCGGACTCAACATTATTTTTTTATGATATTGAGGTAAAACCTACAGGCACGAACAGATACTATTTTGTTGCAAGTTCTGAAAGATTTGAAATGGCAGTGACTGCTATTTCATCTGGCTTTACTCAGCTTGGTACCCCAGTTCAAGAGACAGTAAGTGGTTTTGGTGCATCTCAATCTGCTAATTATGGAAAAGAAAGTGCTTTGAGCAATATCGCTGTTGACTATTTCGTAACCGGAGGACCAAATTATACTTATGTGTATTTTGAACACTATTCACCACTCACATACATTCGTCTCGATTAATATTCAATAATGTAGAATTGGTTTCTACCAAAGTATAATAGTAATTAAGCACAGCATAATCTTAGAATGGTAATAATCTCTCAAAAAGTGACTATTTTGTAGTCACTTTTTGAGACGTATGAAATAATATAGATCCGTTTCGGGAAAAAGTGAAGAATTAGTCACCATCTCCTAAAGAAGTTCAAGCAAATGTGGAAGGTACTTTCAAAATAATATAATCTCTCAAGCTCAGTACATAAGTATTCCCTTTCCTGATCTGAAGGGGATGTACAAAGGTGAGACGAGTAGAAGCAATATGATAAATTATTGATACTTTAGGGAGGAAGTTAAGTGAAAAGAAAATTGATATACTTAGTTGTACCATTACAAAGTATTGTATTGTTGCTGATACCTCGGTTTGGATGGTACATTCATCATCCTAATGCCATGAGAGTCAATTATTCATCCACATATCGAGAAGATGGGTATATTCACTCTATATATAGCTCTGATAGTGGAAGTATTGATATTGCTTATAAGAACCGATTCTCACGTAATTTATATATAAGCATTGATGGGGGAGAACTGCAATATATGAGAGTTTTTTTAGATGGGGAGTCGGTAGAAGGAACCCCAAATACTTTATCTTTCATAGGTAGCGATATTGTATGGAAGGATTCTAGTGGTATATTCTATCGCATATATGTCTTTTCATTAGGGTTGACGTTGATATGTATAGTACTCTATCACTATGCTAATAAAATGGCGCAGCATATGAGGTTGATTTTACAAGTTTTATCAAGCATATTGTTATGTGTATCTTTACTCATATCCCTTAGAATAATAATATAAAAAGTTCCCATTTGTGATAGTTAAGGTATAAGATGCTTTTTTATTAAGTTAACCTATTGTCCTAGTTAAAATTACAAATAGAAAAAGCTC
>JAAYSW010000121.1 GCA_012523875.1 Clostridiales bacterium | reverse complement strand
GCTTCATCACCATCATATTAACTGTATTTTTTAGTGATGGTATAAATAAATAGGAAATAATGGCTGCTATAACAAGCAGTAGTCCCCCACCCAATGCAAAAATTGCTACTGGTTTCTTCTTTTTTACTACATCAATGCCAGAAGCAATTTGCGTCTGATTAACATCAAGATTGTTTTCATTATGTTCATTCATTAAGTTTTCCCCCTATATTCTTATTTTTAAGTAAAAAAATCTCTGAACCTATGATAACACATAAAGCACCATTAAGTCAATTGTATTTATAGTATATTATAAACTTTTGTATATATTTTGTAACACTGTTTACATCTTTATTAACAAAGAATAGAAGTTCATACAAATTTATCTTTTGAAAATCATTATAACTTGTTGATTATGACAGGTTTTATTTTTTAAAATTTTGTATAAAACTTTTTTATATGCTAATAATATTTATGTTCTCTAAATATAGAGACAAATATTTTTAAAGTTTCAAAAAAGGTAAATCTCTTAATATTAAGCGAGGTGTTTTAAAATGGAGGACCGTAAGAAAAATAGTAGCATCCAATGTTCAGTAACACAGTGTGAATACAATTTAGGTGATGAGGAATATTGTACACTTGATTCAATTGAGGTTGGAACACATGAATCAAATCCAACAATGCCTGAATGCACAGATTGTAATTCGTTCGTTCTTGGTTCTGAATAGTAACAGAGCGGTAACTCAACTCTCTTTACCATTGGGGCAGTCGTTCTGTCCCAAATGGTATTGTATGATATGCACAAAAAATTATGTTTAACACATACATAAATACAATTTTTCTTAAAAGCACTTGTTATATGAGCTAAAATAGGATATAATGTATTCAAGGGAGATGATTTTTTATGAATGATGAAACAATGACGTTTTCTGTAATTGAAGAAAAAGAACAAGAAATCAAGAAAAACCTTACTGTTATTTATGATGCCCTTGTAGAGAAGGGTTATAATCCTATTAATCAAATAGTTGGTTATATTCTATCTGAGGATCCAACATACATAACCACGTTTAATAATGCTCGAAGTTTAGTTCGTCATATAGATAGGGATGAACTCTTACAGGTACTTGTAAAATCCTATCTTGCTGAATAATAAATTTCTTGTTTAATATAAAGCGGACTTTTTAAGTCCGTTTTTATTTTGGCTTTTATTTTGGTTTTTATTTATTAGAGTAAGTTTATAATGACGGCATATAATATTAATGTTAATTCAAAATGTTTTTTGGTTAACAAGCAGTTTTATTGCGAATTGCTATTCCTTTGATAAGAGGATGTATAATGAAGAAAATTAAAACTATTATAACAACCGCACTAACCATAATGCTTGTAAATGTTTTTTATTTCAGCGGGAACACATCTATTGTTGCAACATCACTTGATACTAGAAAACATGGTTATGGTCAAGGTAAGATGGTTGACGGAAATAATTGTCCGTATGGTGCGATTGATTTTAATTCGCAATATGGACAATTTGATGCTTATGCACTTTCTGACGATAAGAATGCTATTATTTTGACATTTGATCAAGGTTATGAAAACGGATACACTATACCAATTCTCGATACGTTAAAAGAAAAAAATGTAACAGCTATATTCTTCCTTACAGGAGATTATGCTATTAAGGAAACAAAGCTGGTTCAAAGAATGATTGACGAAGGTCACATCTTAGGTAATCACGGTATGACACATGCATCCATGCCTGATTTAAGCGTCGATGAATGTAAGGCTGAAATCATGGATTTGCATGATTATGTATTAGAAAAATACAACTACGAAATGCAGTATTTAAGACCTCCTTGCGGAGAGTTTTCAGAAGTATCATTAGCCACTACACAGGATTTAGGATATAAAACTTTAATGTGGAGTTATGCATATGTCGATTGGCAAGTTGATAGCCAGCCTAGTGCCTCTAAGGCATTAGAGAATTTAAACGGTGCCGCACATGGGGGAGGAATTTACCTTCTTCATTCCGTTTCTAAAACTAATAGCGAAATCATAGGGGAAGTAATAGACTCACTGCGTGCAAAAGGGTATAATTTATAATTGAATAGCTAATAAAATCGGACAGATTAACTTCTGTCCGATTTTTTCAAAAAATTATCATAGTTCTATTATGGTTTATTTTTCACACTTGCATTTACTTCCTTTTTCTTATTAACCTCATCTTTTATTATTGTATAAATTATCGACATAAAAGGAACAGCAACTATCATACCTAAAACTCCACCAAGACCACCTCCGATTAAGACAGCTAAAAGTACCCATAATGGAGGTAATCCAACTGAACTTCCCACAACCCTAGGATAAAGAAGATTAGATTCAAGTTGTTGAAGAATGATTATATAAATTACAAACCAAATCGCATGGGACGGATTAACAAGTAATAATACAATTACTCCTGGTATAGTTCCAAAGATAGGCCCCACAATTGGGATAATATTCGTAATACCAACGATTGTGCTTATCATAAGAGGATATTCAAAACCAATTACCGTCATGCCTATAAAGCAAAATACGCCTAAAAGAAATGCTTCTGTAATTTGCCCACTTAGAAATTTAGTAAATGTATTAGTCGTAAGCCTTGTATAATAGGATATACGTTCGTATGTTTTCTCTTTAAACATCATCTTTGTAACTGATTTAGCCTGACGCTTTAATCGTTCTTTATCCGATAATATATATATAGAAAAAACAATTCCAACAACAACATCAACAATTACGCTTATAAAACTTATTGTAAACCCAAAAATTCCAGCAGTTATTCCAAAGGTTGTTTTTATTACATCTGGTATATATGTTGAAACGTCTGAAAATTTTAGCTTTTCAAGCCTTTCTAATAAATCAAGTTCTTTAATCCATTTAAAATCATATTGTGAAAAATTCTTATCAATAAAATTTAAAAAATTATTATAATATGCATTAAAGTTTTCAATAAAAAGCTTGATACTCTCGATGAACTGAGGGATAATAAACAATAATAAAATTGCAATTATCGCTATTGCCATTAGATAAACTGTTAAAACTGAAAGGAAGAAAGGAAGCTTTCTATTATTATTCTGGCGAATAGGGTTTTTTTTGATTTTAGCTTTTTTATCAAACCTTTTTTGTACTAGCTTCTGGTAAAAAACATTAATTTTATTCAATGGATTATTTAAGATAAAAGAAATAATTCCACCAATTAAAACAGGGCGAAAAACCCTAGATACCTTACCAACTATCTTAAAAAAGCCTTCATATCTGATGAGCATAAATGCAATCACAAGTAATATTACACCACATAAAATTATAGTTTTAGCCAAATCACTTTTAACAAAACTAAATTTACCTTTAGATTTATTATCCATGGCTTTCCCCTTTTGCTCTCGCATATAATTTCAATTTAAATTGTTTTTATTTTCATTGAAATATCAAAACTTTTGACGGAATGTGTTAATGCACCAAGAGAAATTATATCAACACCTGTTTCGGCAATTTCTCTTATATTATTTTCTGTAACATTACCAGATGCCTCTAACACTGCTCTTTTATCCGTTATTTCAACAGCCTTTTTCATTGTTTCACAATCCATATTATCAAGCATAATAACATCTGCCCCAGCTGAAATCGCCTCCTGTAGCTCATCAAGACTACGAACCTCAACTTCAATTTTAGCCATATGCCCAATCTTAGCCCTCAATGCCTTAACAGCGGGAACAATCCCCCCATAAACATCTATGTGATTATCCTTTAACATTGCTCCATCGGATAAGTTAAAACGATGGTTTTTGCCACCACCTACAGTAACAGCGTATTTCTGTAATGAACGAAGTCCAGCAATAGTTTTTCTTGTATCTGTAACCTGTGCATTTGTACCTGTAACAAGCCCGACACATCTATTTGTCGCAGTAGATATACCTGACATATGTTGTAAAAGGTTTAAGGCAGTCCTTTCGCCCTTTAATAATACCTTAGTATCCCCCTCGAATTTTGCTATTATATCACCATTTTTAACTTTTTGTCCGTCCTGTATAAGAATTTCCGTACTCACTCCTCCGCCTAAAAGCTCAAAGGTACGAACAGCTACGTCAATTCCACATAAAACTCCACTATCCTTTGCAACATAATAAGCAGAGCTTTTATGCCCATCGGCAATTAAATTATCAGTTGTAACATCTATATAATTAATATCCTCATTAAGAGCCGTAATTATTATTTTATCTATATATTGTTGTGGCAGTATCATATTAGAACTCCTTTTAAATAACTTCCTTTAATATTAAATATGCAATAGTAGCAAGTGATTTTGCCTCAATATAGTCATCATTTATTACATACTCGCCCGTCGTGAGCATCTTCCTTATCTCAAGAATACGTTCAAACCCTTCAACAGCAGACTTTTTATCAGGAATAACAAAATAACTCTTCTGCATTATTCTTCTTATTTCTGTTCTTATTCCTTTTGGAATCACCACATTTGTTTTTGGATATGTGAAATCATAATCCTCAAATTCATCACTCTTATATTCAGTGCTTGATATAATGTGGTTAGCCGCTTGCCTAGCAAAGACTAATGCTTCAAGCAATGAATTACTAGCGAGGCGATTATTACCATGGACGCCTGTATGGGCACATTCGCCAATTGCATACAAGCCATCAATCTCAGTTTTTGCATTTATATCAACATTTATCCCCCCCATTAGATAATGTTGACAAGGGTAAATCGGAATCCTATCCTTTGTCAAATCAAAGCCCTGTTTTAGTAGATTTTTATATATCATTGGGAAACGGTTTCTTAAAAATTCAGAATCCTTATGTGATATATCAAGATAAAAATCGCTAGAACCTAATCTTTTTTCTTCATTTATAATAGCTTGTGAAACCACATCACGAGGAGCAAGCTCAAGCCTTTCATCATAATCCTGCATAAACCTTTCGCCATTACTATTAAGAAGATATGCTCCCTCACCACGGACTGCCTCAGATATCAAAAAGCATTCCCTAGTTTGTTTATTATTAAAAGCAGTCGGATGGAATTGTACAAAGCTCAAATTTTTAATCTTTGCACCAATTTCGTAAGCAAAGGTAATACCATCCCCCGTTGCAATAGATGAATTAGTTGTATATTCATAAACCCTACCTATTCCACCAGTTGCAAGAATTGTATAATGGGAGTTATAGCTTATATGCTCACCATCTCTGATTGTATCTATTGAAAATCCAGTTGAAGTTTTTTTAATATTACATAACATGGTATTCTCAAGGATATCGACATTTTCAAGCCTTACAACATTATCCAATAACTTTGTAACTAATTCATGTCCTGTTGCATCTTTATGGTGGAAGATTCTATTTCTACTATGTCCTCCCTCAAGTGTTCGGTGTATTGTCCCATCATCATTTTTATCAAATTCTACACCCAATTTAATTATATTTTCAATATCAACCGCTGCCTCACTTACAAGTACACTAATTGCCTCAAGGTTATTTTTAAACCCTCCTGCGATAAGTGTATCATTTTGGTGAAGCTGGATATCGTCATCTGGTGAATTATAAACACCAGCAATACCGCCTTGTGCCAATGCTGAATTGCATAAAATTAATTCCCTCTTTGAAATTAATAATATTTTAAATTTAGTAGGTAAATTAATGGTGGCATAAAGTCCAGCAGCTCCGCTTCCTACAATAATCACGTCATAATTATTAGCCATAATTACTTATTCCTCAATCTATAATAATATTTATTAAGCTAGTATCCATTGATTTTCCATCAAGCCAAAATATCGATTTGTATTATTTATACCCTAATAATTACTTTTGATAATACTTATTTAAGTATATCATATATATTTCTTTTTTTCAAGCATTATTTACCTACTCTGATAATCAAAAAGATATTGTTTGATAAATGCTACAAAATATTATAAAATGAAATCAAATTACTATGAAATGGAGAAATTTATAGATGAAAATAAATTACACCACACCTTCTGGTGATTTAATGCTAATTCTGGTGATACAGGTGGACTTGTGCTTGATGACTTTACCACATGGGATACCGAAAAATATGAGTTCGTAAAGGAAGTTCTATGGCAAAAGGATGGTAAATTCATCTGTCTTGACCATGAAATACCGCTCGGTAAAAATGTTATCACTCTTTCTGATTATTGATATTAATAACTTAATTATAAGCTTTACAAAACGCCCTAATATAAAGCATGAAAACTTTATATTAGGGCGGCAATTATATATTTTATTATTCAGCCAATAATTTTTCAGCAGTTGCAAGCTTTACACAAATACAGAAAAGCTCCATAGCAACTTGTAATTCCTCAACAGGTGGGAATGTTGGTGCTATACGAATATTCTTATCATCTGGATCTTTCCCATATGGATATGTTGCACCCGCAGGAGTTAGAACAACCCCTGATTCCTTACAAAGCTCTACTACACGCTTAGCACAACCACTCATTGTATTAAATGAGATAAAATAGCCACCATCTGGAGCAAACCATTCCCCTATTCCAAGTGGTTTTATTTCTCTTTCAAGCATATCTAAAACAGTCTTAAACTTTGGAACAAGAATAGCCTTATGCTTATCCATATGCTTGCACATGCCCTCGAAGTCTTTATAAAATTTAACATGACGCAATTGATTAATCTTATCATAACCAATAGTGCTAATTGATAAGGATTTAAGTATACTCGCAACATTCGCATTACTACTACCAAATGCCGCAATCCCCGAACCAGAGAATGATACTTTAGAAGTTGAGCAGAAAATATAAACCATATCTTCATTTCCTGCTTTCCTACACTCATCTAAAATATTTAAAATCACCTTTGGATTATCAACAAGATGATGAATACAATATGCATTATCCCAAAATATTCTAAAATCTTTTGCCTTCGGTTTTAACATTGCAAAACGCTTTATAGTTTCATCAGAATAAACTATACCATCAGGATTTGAATATTGAGGAACGCACCAAATCCCCTTTATTGCGTCATCTTCAGCAACAAGCTTTTCAACCATATCCATATCAGGTCCCGTTGAAAGCATAGGTATTGTAATCATTTCTATACCAAAATGTTCACATATTGCAAAATGCCTATCATATCCTGGGGCAGGACATAAAAACTTAACCTTATCACTTTTGCACCAGGCTGGATTTCCTAAAACACCATGTATCATAGCATTCGATACCATGTAATACATAATATTTAAGCTTGAGTTACCAAAAACAATAACCTCATCTGTTGCTACACCCAACATATCGCCAAGCATTTTCTTAGCTTCAGGGATACCATCAAGCAAACCATAGTTACGACAATCAAAGCCATTTTCAGCGTTCATATTATCATTTTCGCCAACAACGCTTAGCATAGGCATACTTAAATCAAGTTGCTCAGATGATGGCTTACCCCTTGACATATCAAGTTTCAAACCTCTTGCCTTAAACTCATCATACTGCCTTTGGCTTTCATCCCTAAATGCCTGCAAATCACTTTTCTGCATACTCCTCAATCTCATAAAATCCTCCAATATACTTATATACATAATAAAACTAATTTCCTCATAATAGTGTCTATAATATAATACTATAATTCCATTTTTCTTGCAAGTGTTTTATGAATATTTTTTAATTATATGCAAACCTGTTCTAACCTTCATAAAGTTTATAAAGCTTTCTATATTCACCATTTAGCTCCATTAACTCACTATGCGAGCCAGATTCAATTATCCCATCTTCCGTAAGCACTAAAATCTTACTTGCATTCCTTATCGTCGTAAGCCTATGTGCAATAGTAAATGTTGTTCTATCCTTTGAAAGCCTTTCGAGCGATTCCTGTACAAGCATTTCGCTTTCATTATCAAGTGCTGAAGTTGCCTCATCAAGAATAAGTATTGGTGGATTTTTTAGAAACAGCCTAGCAATTGAGATTCGTTGTTTTTGTCCTCCAGAAAGCTTAACTCCACGCTCACCAACATAAGTATCATAACCGTTTGGTAGCATTGTTATAAACTCATCAGCACCTGCAAGCTTTGCAGCTTCAATAACTTCTTCCCTTGTTGCATCAAGCTTACCATAAGAAATATTATCAAAAACAGTACCACTGAAAAGATATACATCCTGTTGAACAACACCAACATTAGTCCTAAGTGATTTAAGGGTAATATCTTTTATATTGATTCCATCAATATTTATTTCACCCTCTGTAATGTCATAAAACCTTGGTATAAGGCTACATAGTGTTGTTTTTCCCCCTCCAGATGGCCCGACAATAGCGATGCTTTCACCTTTTTTTACATCAATATTTATATTCGTCAAGACATTATCCATACCATCCACATAGGAAAAGCTAACATCTTTAAATACAATATCTCCCCTTAGATTTTCAAGGTCTATTGCATCTGCCCTATCATAAATATCAATAGGTATATCCATTATCTCATAAAATCTTTCTATGCCTGTAATTCCTCTTTGGAATTGTTCAGTATATTCAACAATCTTTCTTACTGATGATAATAATGTACTAATATATAGCAAGAATGCAACAAAATCGGCTGAATTAATTTGACCCTTTATTATGAAAATAGCACCAATTACTATCACGGCTATATACATAATTCCATCAAAAAACCTTGTTCCAGCCTGAAATCTGCCCATGTATTTATATACTTCTTTTTTTATTTCAAGGAATTTCTGATTCCCCTCATTAAAGCGTCTGTTTTCGATGTCCTCATTTGCAAAGGATTTAACAACCCTAATACCAAGCAGATTATCCTCAAGTCCTGCATTAAGCTCACCAATTTGTACTCTTGATTTTTTAAATGCCTCCCTCATTTTCTTACGGAATAAAATCGCTGATAAAAGCATTAACGGTAGCAAAGCGAATATAATCAATGTTAAAGTTAAATTAATATTGCCTAGAATTACAAATGCCCCCAGTATTTTAACAGCTGCGATGAAGTATTCCTCTGGACAATGATGCGAAAACTCTGTTACATCAAATAAATCATTAGTAACCCTTGACATAATATCCCCGACTTTTACATCATCATAAAATGAGAACGGTAGCCTTTGGAGATGCCCAAATAAATCCTTCCTCATATCCGTTTCAATTCTTGCACCCATCACATGACCAATATAAGCCATGTAGTAGTTTACCACCGTATCAACAAGTCGTAAAAATAAATATATTACACCAATTTTTATTACTGTTGACATTAAAAGTGTTGAGCTTTCAGACATAACCTGATTAGTAATGTATCTTACTATTAATGGAAATGCCATCTCGCACACTGTCGATAATCCAGCACATAGTAAATCTATTATTAATATCGAAATATAGGGCTTGTAGTAATGTAAAAAACGCCTGAAAAACCCTGATTCTAATGCTCCAGTTTTAACTTTCATTTACTCCTCCTTGTATAAACCATCCCACATGAATTTTCCCATGTTAACCTTTCCATCTAACGTAAACTCGACCCCCTCTGATTCTAAAAGTTCCCGTTGCCTATCCCCACCACCAAATGCAAATGACCCCGAAGTTTCCCCAAACCTATTCACTACCCTATGACAAGGTATCGTCTTAGGATCTGGATTAGAATGTAGTGCAAAACCAACAACTTGCGACCATCGCCTGTTTCCTATGTTCGTTGCAATCTGACCATAGGTAGCAACTTTTCCCCTCGGTATCTTCTTAACTTCTTCATATATTAACTCAAATGTGTTCTTTCCCATGCTTTCACCCTCCTTTTTTGCCTTACGGCATGAGGCTGCCGCCTCAAACTCCGCTAAGCTTTTTGAAAAAAGCTTAAGCAAAAACTTTTATGTTTGTATATCAAAATTATTACGTTAAATTGGCTTACTTTAAATAAATCCATACAGAATGTACACTAAAAGTTTTTAATCCAATTTTTTCAAAAAATGGCGAGGGGATTGGGGCGAGTAGCCCCATAAGCCGATAGGCTCCCCTACAACTCTGCAAGCCAAATCACCAACGGTAGCGTCGCTGTTGAAATCAACGTTGTTACTGCAAATATTTCTGATGCATACTTTGAGTTTTTATCATAACGCAAGCAAAAAAGTGTACACATTGTCGCAGTAGGAGCTGACATTGCTGTTATCACCGTAAGTTTCACTGTATCTTCAACAGAAATAAACCTGAATATCGCCAACAATATCAACGGTATAATTGCCAGTTTTATTAATGTAATCCAGTATATTCTAATATTCTTAAATGCATTTAAAACATTCGTTTCAGCTATCGTTGCACCCGCAACAAGCATTGCTAGAGGAGTGTTCATCATAGCTACATAATCAAGTGATTGATACACTATATTAGGCAATGAAATTCTTGCTAGAAAAAATATCATACCTATTGCAATTGATATGATTGAGGGGGATAGTAATGCCTTTTTAAGTGAATTTAAACTTCTTACCCCTGAAATCTGTATAATACCATGTGTCCATATCAATAGATTAAAAACAGTTAGAAATGCTGTTAAATAGAAAACTCCCTCCGAGCCGAACAACGCATTTACAAGTGGGATACCCATAAAGCCACAGTTTGAATATATC
>JAAYSW010000120.1 GCA_012523875.1 Clostridiales bacterium | reverse complement strand
TTGCATATAAAACTATACACTACTTTTAGCACCTCAATTAGTAGGTGTTTTTTACTGAAAGAAATAAGTAATTGCATGAATTATGCAGAAAATAAGGAGAATGAGAAATGAAGAAAATTATTTCAATGGTATTAGCTGTAGCAGTTATGGTATGTGCGACTTCTGTATTTGCAAAGGCTGAGGAAAGAAACAATCCTAAGGAGGCTATGCAGAAAACTATCAGCTATGCTAGTGATGTGCTTTTTGCAGATGATGAACCAACGTACATGGACGAGTGGTATATTTTTGCATTAGCGAGAAGTGGAGATGGTTCTGTACAGGACTTGCTTGACGCTTATTACAGTAATGCAGAAGAAGATTTTATAGCAAGGGAAGGTAAGTATACTGATTATTCGGGTGCGGATAGCCTTGGAGAATATGTAAGGGTTGCATTAACACTTACAGCAATGGATAGAAATATAAGTGATTTTGGTGGTTACGATTTACTAGATAAGATTATTAAAGCAGACTCTTCTGCTTATGAGCAATCATCCACCTCAACTCTTTCATATGCTTTAAAAATAATAGAATTTTATGAAGATGAAATACAAAATGCTAACGAATTAAAAAGTATTATTATTGACGAAATAATGATGAGATATATTGACGATATGGGCTTTACCTATATGCTAGGAGAATGGGCAGCAGTGGATGTCGATACAACTGCACAAGCAATACAGGGCTTAGCTTTTTATTATGGTTATAGTGATGAAGTAACAAATGCTCTTGAAAACAGTTTTCTTTACTTAGGGGAACAGCAAAATTCAGAAGATGGTGCAATTATGTCTTGGGGTGCATCAAATCCTAGCTCAACGGCACAGGTAATTATTACAGCTAGCTTAATCGGCGAACAGGCTTTTGATTATTTTATAACGGATAATGGGGATACATTAATAGATGGCTTGCTTGTATTTGAACTTGAGGATGGCGGCTATTATGAGCCATATTATGGTGCTGATGCGGGTTCGGATTATTTCACTACAAGTCAGGTGTTGCAGGCTCTAGTTGCGTATGACAGAATGATTAGTGGTAAAACAGATCTATTTGATTTCTCAGATTTAGAGGAAGAAATGGTTTTAACAGAAACCAATGTAACAACACTTAAACCTGATTTAATTGATGAATCACCAAAAACAAATGATACATCTACAATTGGATTCATAGTTTTAATATCCATGATATCCTTTGTAGTAGCTTTTTCAGCGGGAAAGCCCAATAATGAAAAATAGAAATATTAAAGCCTTAAGGGTATCGCTATTTATAGTTATATTCATGTTTTTTTCAGCCTGTTCAGTGGAAACCGTTGAAGAATATAATAGTAGGATTAATTTGACACAGGATATTGAAGAAATAACTTCCACCTTAGAAAAGTTTGATGATTATGTAACTAGCGTGGAAAAAGAAACTACACAAAGGGATGATATTTCCGAGATTGAGGTTTTGGAAAAGAATGATGTAACACAAGCGATTGATTCAACGACATCCACACGGCATGAATCAGGTATACCGATGCAGACAAATGTAGAAACATTTCCTACAATTCAGGTGGTAGAGGAAACTGAAAAAAATACTATTAAGGTTAAAACGGCTATATATTGCGATAAAGCAGTAGAAAACTGGGATAAGCTTAATGACAGTGCTAAAAATGAAAGCATTGTTCCAAGGAGCGGTATTATCCTTGGGGTTCAGGATTATAATGCTAAGGAAGGAGATACTGCTTTTGATGTGCTTAAAAGCATATGTGGGAATAATGGAATAAGCCTTAATTATACAGGAAATGCTAAGCGTAAAACTATTTATATAAACGGAATAAATGGCTTATATGAACGGGATTGCGGAAGTGCAAGCGGTTGGGTTTATTCTGTAAATGGTGAATTTATAAATGTAGGTGTAAGTGGCTACACAGTAAGGCAAGGGGATATAATAGAATTTCATTTCACAGATGGTTCGAAAGTGTTTTAGCAACTGAATTTGATATATTTTTATGTAAAGCTATTTAACAAGTAAAATATTTTGTAATTATCAAGATTTAATGGAATCAGGAATGACAAGCAAAGGGGTGTGAACAATGAAAAATCGCTTTTCAGATTATCCTGCATGGGTAATTTTCATCTATTATATAGGTGTAATTGCGTTTTTGATTTTGTTTATTCATCCCTTTTTTTTACTGATAAGTTTCAGCATTGGAATCTTGTACTCAGCACTGCTTAATGGGATGAAAAAGCTTTTGATGCAAATGGCTATAGCATTGCCAACGGTGGTGTTTTTGGCTATTATCACCCCTTTTTTAAATAATAGAGGACTAACCCCCATTTTATATGTAAATAGTAGAGCTATAATGTTAGAATCAGTGCTTTATGGAGCGTCTACTGGAATTATGATAATAAGCGTAATAATATGGTTTAATTGCTTTCATAAAACGCTTGGTAATGATAAATTTCTATATTTATTTGGGAAAAGGTTTCCTGTTACTGCGTTGACTGTAACTATGATTTTTAGGTTTATACCTTATTTTAACTCTAAGCTATCGGAAATAACTTCAGCACAGAGGATACTTGGTATATCAACTACAGACGGAAAATTATCGGACAGGCTTAGGAATGGTGGACATATTTTATTAGCACTAATTTCTATAAGTCTTGAGGGTTCAATTGAAACTGCCGATTCAATGATGGCAAGAGGATTTGGGATAAGCAAAAAAAAATCAGGACAACGTGATTATTATTCTCCCAAATCGATAGTCTTATTGGTTATGATTATAATTTTCCTAATCATATTTTTTGCCGTATATATAAGAGGGACATTTTCGTTTTACTATTTCCCAAGGCTCAAAGGGATTGAGATAGGCATTAAAGAGATAACTCTTTTTTCATTATATGGTTTATATTTAATAATTCCTATTATCATTATGATTGTAGATAGTGTTTATTGGAGGATTAGGATGGGTGCATTAGATTGAAGATAAACTTTCCAATAATAAGCTTTGTAGTAGTTTTAATAATACTTGCATTTTTTTTTATAGCGTTTGAACTAAAAAAACCTAAGGCGAAAGAAATCATACCAATTGCAGTTATGTGTGCAGTGGCTTCTGTAGGGAGAGTAATATTTAACTTTTTACCACAGATTCAACCAGTTACAGCGATAGTAATAATCATGGGTATATGTTTTGGGAAACACTCAGGATTTATGGTTGGGGCTTTATCAGCACTCGTATCGAATATGATAATCGGACAGGGTTTTTGGACCCCTTTTCAAATGCTTGCTTGGGGATTAGTTGGTCTAATTGCTGGTGTAATTGCAGATATGAATCTACCGAAAAATATAAATGTATTAGTACTATATGTATACGCTTTTATATCAGCATTTTTTTATGGTTTGATAACTGACTTTTGGACAATAGCATTTTTGGCTGGTGAAAGTATTACATTAAGAATTGTTTTATCTGTGTACTCAGCTGGTTTTATTTTTAATCTAATGCATGGTGTAGGTAATGTAGTGTTTATGTTAGTGTTTTATAGATTATTTATGGAGAGGTTTGAAAGGATTAGTCAAAAATATGGCTTAGGTAAAACATAACACCTGGGAAGAAATGTTTAGTTTATATGTTTAATATAAATATAGCGTTAAACGGTTATGGCATTGATACCATAACCGTTTTAATTTTGAAATAATTAAGTGGCATTAGGAGGGTCAATGCCTGTCATTTGGCGGGTGATATTTTCAAGACCTTCCGTATCCATTGAACTTCTTGTCGGAACCATATTGTCCACATATTGCTTCATTTCCTCTTTAGAATCCATCGAGTGAATATCATTTATAATGTGTTGTTGCTGGGAACTTGGCAATCTTGAAAAATAATTCAAGGCATCACCATTTTGTGAAAGTGCCATAACTAATCCGACAGGCATTTCTGAACGGTTCATAGATTTATTGTTCATAATTTATAAAACTCCTTTAATATCAAATAAAAAAATAGGCGATTTTTAAGTTTTTAAGCCTATATATAAATTATTTGCATAATTCAGAACAATATTAAATATAAGATAAATGTGAAGAATTTTTAAATTTTTTTGAAATATAAATAGATTATAAGTGAAAAGCTTGTAAAACTATTTAATATGAGTTATAATATTTGTGAATAGTTAACAAGTATTAAATGTAGTAGGCTTCAGAAATGCTTATGTAAAATTATGGATGTTTCATATGGTTTTAAACAAACATTAATCTGTTTTGAATATAAAACTAGTAAATATCTATAAAAACTTGCTTGTTATTTATGTTAAAAAATCAATTGAAGTGAGTGGTGATAAATGCTATAATGATATATAGTAGAGTATTGTGCTATCTTTACACTCTAGTATGGGTTTATTGAAATTTGGAGGTGGTTAAATGAAGAATTTTTCGTATTCAGCTAAAGATGTAACAGGTAAAATAATTAAAAGTAGCATTATAGCTGAAGATGAGCGAGATTTTTTAGAAAAAATTCATGATAAGGGTTTGTTCGTTACCAGTTATAAGGAAAGTGATTCAGGCACAACAAAAACAGTGCGTAAATTAAAAACCAAGGAATTGGCATATAACTGTAGACAGTTGAGTGCAATGTTATCCTCTGGTTTAACATTAGTAAAAGCTTTGGACATATTATGTAGAGAGCAGACAAGTGAAAAAGGACGAATGATTTGGCGTGACATCTATGAAAACGTTCAAAAAGGTGAATCCTTTTCAGCTTCATTGGAGCTTCAAGCAGGAGTCTTTCCACAATTACTAATAAGTATGGTTGGAGCAGGGGAAACCAGTGGTTCACTTGATGTAATTATGCAGAGAATGTCTGATCACTATGCAAAGGAAGGTAAGTTAAACAATAAAATTAAGGGTGCATTAATGTATCCAGCAATTTTGCTTGTTCTTTCCACTGCAATTGTAATTGGTATGTTTACATTTATTATGCCGACATTCTTAGGAATGTTTGAAAGTGAAGCAGATATGCCAGCGTTATCAAGAGGAATGGCGAGTGTAAGTAATTTCTTTAGGACTAAATGGTATATTCTTCTTATCCTCTTAGGAGGTGCAATCTTTGGTATAATTTATGCACTTAAAATTCCTTCAATAAGACTTAAAATAGACAGATTCCTTATAAAGGGACCTGGATTTGGAAAGCTAGTTGTTAAAGTATATACAGGGCGATTCGCAAGAACATTATCATCACTTTATTCAAGTGGTATTCCTATGGTTGAATGCATACAAAGGTCGTCTGCAATCCTTGGCAATAGCTACATAAATGAAAAGTTCGAAACAGTAGTTGATGAAGTGAAACAGGGGGAAACGCTTTCGGCATCAATACAGCGAACGGATATCTTTGACTCTATGTTCTGTTCCATTATATATGTTGGAGAAGAAGCGGGTGCATTGGATGAAATTCTTGAGAAAACTTCTGACTATTATGAAGACGAAGCGGACTCAGCTATCCAAAGACTTGTTGGAATGATAGAGCCTATAATGATTATATTTTTAGGTATCATGGTTGGATTAATAGTAGCATCAGTAATGCCAGCACTATATGGTTCAATGGAAAATATTCAGTAACAGAGAGGTGGAAAAATAGATGTTATCATTTGATATTACAGATAGAAATATTAGGATAATCAAGGGTGTCGAAAGTAATGGTAAAATCCGAATAAGTTCTGCGGCAACCTTAAACCTTGATGAAGAGGTAATTATAAATGGGCATATTAAAGATGTCCCACGTTTAGCGACATTAATTAATCAGGTGCTTAAAACGAATAAAATGGCTGAAAGGGAAGCTATTATTAGTATTTCCTCAAACTTGATTATTTTTAAAGAATTATACATACCGAGGGTTGAAAAGGACTCTGAATTTGATAGAATGGTTAAATCAGAAATGCAATCTGCTATGGGAATTGATGACCAGTACAGCATATCATATATTATAGTGGATGATTCATATGGCTCAAAATCTCGAGATAATGAGGATGGTATTAAGGTTTTGGCAACCGCTTGCCCTTATGAAATAATAGAGGGCTATAAGAAAGTATTCCAAATGCTTAATATATCACTGAAATCAGTAATGGTTGGTTGCAATAGTATAACAAAAGTTCTTTTATCAGATTCAAGACTAAAAGCGAAAATGCCTTTGCTTGCAGTTCAAATTGATAATACCTTCCTAAGCTTGAATTTATATGAGAATGGGCAATTGGCGTTTTCAAGATTTGCGACTATTTCCCCTGAGGATTATGATAATTCTGAAGATTATGTTTTTGAAGCAGTTAATGAGAATATATTCAGGATGCTACAGTTCCAAAAGAGTAGGAATCCAGAAGAACTAATAGAAAATGTTGTATTCTATGGTGATACAAGGGAGTATGTAAGATTAACTAATGCGTTGGAGCAGATGGATATTTCAACAAGTATTATTAATGTTCCACCACAGATTCATGGCTATGAGAACCTTGAATTTTCACTTTATGCAAATGCAATTGGAGCAATGTTCAAGAGGAATAAAGACACTGAAAGGATAAATCTTCTTGAAACTGATACGGTTAACAATAATAGGATAAAATCAAATAGCTCTTACACTGCCCTATTACTAGCATCCTGTGCTATTGTAGTTGTTATAATGGGCGGAATAATCGGATATTTGGCTATATCAAATAATAACATTAAAAAGGATACTCAACGAGTTATTGCTGAGATTAATAGCCCTAAAACTAAGGAAAAGCAAGCGAGGGTTGTTGAGCTTCAGGATATGAAAACCAAGGT